>JBAUOX010000588.1:0-8606 GCA_049579985.1 Isosphaeraceae bacterium
TGGGAAGCCTTCAACAAGCCCAAGTTGATGTACCCTGAGATTACATGGCGTCTCCAATGGTCTTTCGACAGCAGAGAGATGCTATGCAATAACACAGGGTACTTTTTTCCGACCGAAGACAAGTGGATTCTCGCGGCCGTCAATGCTCCGGTCTCGTGGTGGTATGCCTGGCGGACTGCTGTTCGAGGGAAGGACGAAGCCCTTCGGTTCATCAAAGAATACGTGATGACATTTCCGATACCTCGACCGACCGATGAACTTCGGACCCAAGTCAACTTGCTTGTTGATCGACTAATCAAAATAGCAGAATCAAATGTCCGCACTGAGCGGGCTATCCTGGATTGGCTGAATTCCGAACATGAGGTTTCCGAACCGGGCCAAGCCCTTCAAGATCCGATCAAACTGGACTCCGAGTCCTTGGTTCGGGAAGTCCGTAAGGCGAGGGGGAAGGGAAACCCCCTGACCTTGGCGGCTCTCCGGAGTCTCCGAGAGGAACACACGCAGACGATACTCCCGGCCCAAGCCCTGTTAAATGAGGCGATGGGCTTGGAACGCAAGATTAGCGACCTGGTGAACCAAGCCTACGGCCTGACGCCGGACGAGGTCGAGCTGATGTGGAAAACGGCTCCTCCCCGCATGCCAATTCCCAACCCCTTCGCCTAGCCCTATTCTCCCCGATCGTTCGGACGGGATCTGGCTCCGACCTTTGCCTCTCCAAGCGGCCTGGGTTGGCCTGTGACGCATTGCCAGGCGTCGGGACGTGACCTCTCGACCCGGCCTCTTACTCGCCTCCAAGCGACCGAGAACGGCCTCCGACGCAATGACGTCTCTCCAGGAGTCGACCTCCGGCTCCGGGCCTGTTTGGCAATCCTCGAAGCGGCCGACGCGATAAGAGCCGATACGATCCGCCCGACCCCTGGAGGGGGAGACAAGGCGTCGATAGATCTCGGGTATTGCAAACCGGCGCATTACAGGGGATAATCCGAATCTCCATGAGGGCAGAGGTTTGCGCCGGCACGGCGTTTGCAGTTTCGCATGATTACGCGGGTCCGGATTGGCTGTGGGGGTGAACGGCAATGGCTGCGCCTCCATAACCCACTTACGGAGGCCGATGAATGGGTCTATGGTGAGATCGGCCCGTAGCACGACCCGCTAAACTACCACTTACGAGCGGTTCAATGTCCGAGAACGAACAACGGTTGCTGGAACTCCTCAAGACGCGGTCATTTCAGCGCGGCCAGTTTCGTCTGGCGTCCGGTGAGACCAGCGACTATTTCATCGACGGAAAAATGACCGAGGTCTATTCCGAGGGGGCGTACCTGATCGGAGAGGTGCTGTACGAATGGACCAAGGACGTGGACATCGACGCCATTGGTGGGTTACAGGTTGGGGCGGTACCGCTGAGCACGGCAGCCGTTATTAGTTACCACCATCGCGGGCAGACGATGGAAGGCTTTTGGGTCCGTGAAGAGGTCAAATCTCACGGCACTCAGAAGCGGGTTGAGGGTGGGCTCCGGAAGGGCGCCCGGGTCGCCATCGTGGACGATGTGATCACCAAGGGTGGGTCGGCCCTGAAGGCGATTGAGGCAGTCCGGGAGTTCGGGTGTGAAATCGTCTTAGTGCTGGCTCTGGTGGACCGGTTGCGAGGGGCAGAGGAATTGTTTCGACAAAGCGGGATCGATAACTACCGGGCTGTTTTCACCATCCGGGACTTCGGGGTAGACGCTGATGTACGTAACGCAACTTATGCCACTCCTCGTTAAAGGCACATTTACCCCTGGCTCCGTAACGACCATCGCCACCCTATGCGACGACTGGTTCCAGGACGAAGCGTCTCTTGTGTCCTTTGTTTTCCGCTCGGTCTTCTTCGACCTGCGCGCCCGCGACTGGGATCAGCAGGCGATTCCGACCTCCGAGTTTGACAGTTTCGTGGCCGAGATTCTCCCGCGTCTGAATGCCGCCCTAACGGCTCTTCCCGGGGACCCGACCGCGGCTCTGCAAGACCTCGTACTCGCCTACCGCGACTTTACCTGATCTGAATCGTGTGTCGGATTGCCCCCCCCCGCCGACCGGGGCTTTGCCCGAGGACAACTTTCTTCAGGCAAAGGCTGGGATTCTCGGGCAAGACCGTCTTTCCCATCCGTGTCGGACCCGACCCTCCCTACCCGACGATCAAGTGGCCTGAGATCGTCCCTGTCGCATTCCCGGCCGGTCGGACGTGAATCCTCTACCCTCCCTCACGACCGCTCTACGGGCCTTCCAGGGGCCTCCCGGTAACTACCGGATTCCTACCGGCCTGACGGTTGACACTACCGCAGTTCTCCGCGTTTTCTCGCAATCGAGTGAGAGGCTTTGCAAAGCGGCCGGAAGGGGCTAGAATCAGCATCAGTGACAGGATTTACGCGGCTTTCTGACTGTCACTATTCGTCGCCTACGGAACCGAAGGTTACTGGTTCGAATCCAGTCGTGTGTACTCAAGTTCACGTCTTTCGGGGGTTAGTTGGGACTGTCCAGGACGCATATCCGGCTTGTCTCGCAGAGTGCCGTTGAGTCCCGCGGAGACACCCTACGTAGAGTTGTCGCGGTTCGAAGGGCCAGGTGGGCCACGGCCAGTGTTGTCGTCCTCTCTTGGTCGCCGGTGACCTAGGCTTGTATCCAGCAATGCAACGCACGATGGTGAAAAACAGAGTCTGTTTTACGGATCATGGCCGTCATACCAAGGATATTGGACAAGGTTGTAAGCGTTCTCAAATGCCATGTTTGCATTCGGCGTCGTGCCTCAAGAAGTGCGATGTTTCCAGGAATCGACATCGCGGGTCTTGCAGTCGGCATTTTGCGTAAGATGGGAAGACAAGGTGGCTTACATGGGACAGTCGATGTCGCGAAAGGGCTTGTCGGAACCTGTCTCTTGTCGATATTCTACGTGCTACTTCCAGATGCCCTGGGAGTTCACTGGAAAGAACAATTTGAGACTCTCCAGTCAGTAAAGTGCCGCTATCCCTTTCCAGTCGGCCAAACGATCTCGCCCTTGGGGTTTTCCCCTGATTGCTGATTCGACACCCTGGCGACGGACGGACAATCCGCCATGAACGTTACCACGCTTTCCAAACTTGCGTTCAAACATACGTACAATCACTTTGCCGAAGAGCTTTATCTGCACAGCGGCAAGGACATTACCAAGCCCGTGACGTTCTACGGGCTGGTCAACGAGCGGTGCAACGTCAAGTGCCGCTATTGCGAGTACTGGCGGCTGCCGAAGTACAAGGACGAGATGAGCATCGAGGAGTGGCGGAAGGCTCTCCTGAGCGTCAAGGAGTTCGTGGGCACGTTCTCGATCAGCTTCAGTGGCGGCGAGCCGTTCATCAAGCCGGGCTTCCTGGACTTGATGATGTTCTGCCACGAAAACGGCATTCACTCCGGTGTCACGACCAATGGCTCGGCACTCAACCAGAAGAACGCGGCCCGGCTCGCCGAGGCCCAACCCTGGAACCTGAATGTCTCGGTCGATGCTCCCAACGCCGAACTGCACGACTACCTCCGGGGCTGGCCCGGCCTCTTTGACAAGCTCAGCGCGGGGATCAAGTTCGTCCGCGAGGAGCGAGACAAGCGCGGACTGGACTTTCCGATCATGATCAAGCCCACGATCGGTAAGAAGAACTACAAGTATTTGCCCGAGATGGTGCAGTGGGCCAAGGACATGGGGGCCACCGCGCTCAACTTCCAGCCCATGGATCGCTGGACTCCGGAAACGTACGACGAGCTCTGGATCGAGGAAGACGAGTTGCCGGAGCTTCAGAAGGTCGTCGACACGATGCTCGAGATGAAGCGCCGGGGCGAGCCAATCGTCAATTCTGAACTTGTGATCTCGCTCCTGGTGCCCCACTTTCGCGAGCAAGCCGCGCCGCCGGAGGCGATGCCCTGCCGGGTCGGGATGCGCGATTTCTTCATCCGGACCAACGGCGATATCGAGGTCTGTTTCTTCTACCCGTCGATTGGCAACATCAAGGAAGCCTCGGCTCGCGAGATCTGGTATGGGGCCAAGGCCAGGGAGATTCGCAAGCAGACCGTCGAGTGCGACCGGCTTTGCCTCTACACTTGCCTTTCCCAGAAGACCCTGGGCGACAAGGTCAAGATGGGTCTGACTCTACTCTCGGCCCAGAAGAAGGAGCGGGAGGCCAGCAAGGAAAAGGAGGCGGCCCTCACCGTCCTCCAGTAAGCTCAAATCCGCTCAGGATCACAGATATCGGGGCCCTCCTTGGGGCCCCTTTTTTCTTGGGCTTTGCGACCACAACTCTGGCCCCGGGCGGTCTTCAGAACGCTCTCATGATCGACCCGACCAGGCCCCAGCAGGAAATCATCCCCAGGAGATACGTACCCAGAATGAGAAAAACCTTGGGGAGACTGGCCGACCAGAGAAGGAACGATACATCCACCGATGCGCGATTCTGCACCGAGAAGACCAGGATGACCAGCAGCAGGGTCCAGAGCGCGGCCACAACATGGTGCATGTCCCAACTCCGGTGGCCCAAGAGGGGATAGGGTCGCCGACGGCCCTTGAACGCAGTCAGAACCGCTCAATGCCCATTCCTATCCCGAGTTTCACGCACTTCGGAGTGAGTCGGGCTAAAGAATCAAGGACCTGGCTGCCGAAGTTCGTCCAGGCATCGGTGAGGCCATGGCAAGTCTGGGCAATCCGTGGGTACAACGGGAGAAAGTCGAGGAAGGAAGAGCTGGGAGCACTGCGTATTTTCCTGAGGGGCGGTTCTCAGATAAAGATCGTGCATTCTTTCTTCGGGCTCCGCTGCGGACTGGCAGAGGAACACTTCATTGTCTATAACTTTCGGCTGATGAAGATACCCGTCGTCGAATCGTGCCACCTGACTGTCGTCATGAGCGAAGTATCCAGGCTCCCTCAGAGCGTCGTGGCTTGGGCGAGCAGGTTCTGGGTGTCTTCTTGATCATGAAGTCCTGGTTCGAGAGACCACAATCGTTTTGGTCGCGTCACGTCACATAGGAGAACCCAATGCCGATTGCGAAGTACGTTGTTGAGTTTATTGGTACGTTTTTTCTCGTGTTCACGGTGGGAATGACCGTGAAGAGTCCCGACGCCGCGGCCCTGGCACCGCTGGCGATCGGCTCGGCCCTGATGATCATGGTTTACGCGGGCGGCCACTTCTCGGGCGGCCACTACAATCCCGCGGTCACGCTGGGGGTAACCTTGCGCGGCAAGTTAACCTGGGCGGATGCGATCCCGTACTGGGTGGCCCAGTTCGTGGCTGCTGTTGTTGCCGCGGGGGCCGTGCTGTTCATCAAGGGCACGGCGACCGGCGCCCCGGCCCCTCCGGTGAATCCTGTAGCGTACGGCCCCGCGGCCTGGTTCCTTGGCGAGTTCCTGTTCACCTTCGCCCTGGTTTACGTCGTCCTGAACTCGGCGACTGCCAAGGGGACGGATGGCAACTCATTTTACGGCCTGGCCATCGGTTTCACGGTTGTGGTCGGTGCGTTTGCCATCGGGCCGGTCTCCGGGGGTGCGTTTAACCCGGCCGTTGGCCTCGGCATAACCGTCATGCACCTGGTTGATTTTACCCACCTGATCGTTTATCTGATCGCGGACTTCCTCGGCGGCGCCGCGGCTGCGTTTCTGTTCCAGGCGTTCGACATGGGCGGAGATAAGCTGCCGGCCTGATTTCTCTTGCAGCCGATCATCATGGCGTTGGGGTTCCTCGGTCACCCTTGCATGGGGCGATCGGGGAACGTCGCGTTTTGCCGGTAGGCTATCGTGTCGTTTGAGACCTTCGCCTGGCCGTTCTTGACCAGGTCTTGCAGGCACGCAAAGAAGGCCTGGCCGTCGGCTTCCAGGCCCAGAAGCCTCAGGGACGTCAGGACGCGCGTGATTCGCAGCCAGTTGTAATTGGGGCTGGTGAACACGCCACTCCTGCGCTCGAAACTTGGCCCGGGGCCGATGCGCTTTTCGTCCCGGGCCAGGCCGAGAAAGGACAGAAATCGCTCGAAGGAGCGCGCCAGATTCTCTCGTAGCGAAGCGTCCTCGCGGAATATCCGGATGTCTTCGTCGGAGAGGACTGGCGCGTCCGGGTTGAACTGGCTCGGTTCCCGCAAAGGAAACAGCCATTGGATAAAGTCGTGGTGATACTCCATCTCGTTGCCGCTGTAGGCCCAGATCCGCTCCAGGTTCCGGCCCCGGGCGTCGTGCCGGTTCCTCGGTAGAACTCGATCAGTTGCGGCATCGGCTGATTCCCTCCGCTGGCGAAAACGGACCGTGGTCTGTTACGTTTGCTTGCCGATGATGATACCACGACCGTCCGGGCGGCTGCTCGGCCCGTCCTTGCCGCGGACCCACTGGCATGGCCCGTCCCCTATCGCCCAGCCTCGAAGCCGACGAGTTCGACCATTCGATGATGGAACGGGCGCTCGATCTCGCGCGGCAAGCGGCCAACCTGGGAGAGGTTCCGGTCGGGTCCGTGATCGTTCACGACCGCAAGATCGTCTCCCAGGCGTTCAACTTGCGCGAGACACTGCGAGACCCCACTGCGCACGCCGAGCGGCTGGCGATCACCCTGGCCGGTCGGGCCCTGGGATCTTGGCGGTTGGAGGGCTGCACGCTTTACGTCACGCTCGAGCCATGCCCCATGTGCGCCGGGGCGATGGTGCAAGGTCGAATTGCTCGCGTCGTTTACGGCGCCTCGGACCCGAAGGCCGGGGCCTGTGCCAGCCTTTACCACCTGGTCTCGGACCCCCGTCTGAACCATCGTGCATCGATCACGGCGGGCGTGATGGAGAAGGAATGCGGCGAAATCCTCAGTCTCTTCTTCCAGGATCGCCGTGTCTCTTCTAAACTGAATCGAGTGGATCCGGGCGATCCGGAGGGGTGCCTGAGTGGTTGAAAGGGCCGGTCTCGAAAACCGGTGTACCGCATCGCGGTACCGTGGGTTCGAATCCCACCTCCTCCGCTAACAGTAACGAGTTACGCCAACGCGGACGCATTCGCCCCTGTGGTCAGGCCCGCGATCGCTTCGGGCTACGACCCGGTTTCGCCCGGTTCGCGAGCCATTTCTTGAAAGAGCTCTGGCTTTCCATCGACGGCTGGCCAGCCAGCAGGTTCGCGACGCTGATGTCCTCGTCGAGCTCCGGCCAATGCACACCGCGCCCGCCACCGATCAGCCGCCAAGAACCCCGCTCTTCCGCCGTGGCGTGCGCCAGGCGAGGATACCAAGCGAGCGGTGCAGCGATGGTGCGGCCGTCGGCCAGATCCACCGACAAGGTATCCTCACTGACCTCGACGCGGGTGGCCAGGGCCTCTCGGGGTTCAACCGTTGAAGAACTCATTCCAACTCTCCAACAACTGCTCTCGGTGCTCCTCGACCAGCCCGCGGATCTGGTTGATTTCCTTCCTGCGGAAACCGCGGCTACGCTCCAATCGCACGGGATCGAGCCAGAACTTCGCCTCGGAGTCGTCGCGTTCGACGTGGATGTGTGGCGGCTCCGCGCCATCGCCCGCGTAGAAGAAAAACCGCAACGGCCCCACCCGAAGTACTGTCGGCATGTGGCCATGCTAACGCAGCCGGGTGCAGAGGGCAACGTGCCCCACAGCAAACCAAGAGCCTGAGAGAGAGTCCTTGGTGAACTCCACAGAGATTTGTCGTATCTCATGATGGGGAAACGATCCAGGCCAGGAGTGACACGCTGCGGCGGCGGGAGCAGGCGAGAGCCCTTTCGGCTGTCGCCGCCAGCCCGGCGCCGGCGCGTTCCCGGAGACTGGATGAGATCTTGCCCGTCCTCCATGAAGAGATTGACCGCTTGCCCGACGAGCGAACTGGACTACCGCCGAGTGAAGACCACCCGAAGCGTTCCCCGTAGAACGGAATTTATTCCGTTCCGTGTTATTCGGTTTTACACTCCGACCAGACCCAGCCATCCCTTGGCTCTGGGCCATTGAAGGGAACGGAATGAATTCCGTTCTACATGCGAGCATGAAACGGCCCTGCGTTCTACCCGACCGCTCGCCACGCCCGTGGTTTCCTGGAACAATAGGGTCTACGAGACTCGTCTTGGTCTTCGACGGCTCGGCTGGAGTCCGACGCGTCGTCTCGACATTTTGTGACCTCTATCAGCCTGATCCCTTTCCAGGAAAACGCTGTGCCCGCGTCGCTGCTCGATGGGAAAGCCTTGGCCCAGCAGATCCGCGAAGAGCTGGCTGGCAATGTCGCCCGGTTCCGGGACGAAACCGGGATCGTGCCCGGTCTGACGGTTGTGCTCGTGGGCAATAACCCGGCCAGCCAGGTCTACGTTCGCAACAAGCAAAATGCGTGTCGAGCCGCGGGGATGAACGGCAAGCTGCTGCGCCTTCCCGCCGAGACGGGCCAGGGCGATTTGCTGACCACGATCGACCGGCTCAACGACGATCCGGCGGTCCATGGCATCCTGGTGCAACTGCCCTTGCCCGGAGGCATCGACGACCGCACGGTGATCGAGCGGATCGACCCGCTCAAGGACGTGGACGGCTTCCATCCGGTCAATGCCGGTTTGCTCTCCCAGGGAGTTCCTCGCTTCGTCCCGTGCACCCCGCTGGGGATCCGCGAGCTCTTGGT
>JBAUOX010000589.1:0-5365 GCA_049579985.1 Isosphaeraceae bacterium
CCAGGTCTTAGCCTATCAAAGCTATGCGGGTGAGGTGTTCTAGCTCCCCGCCTATCCGTGTCTTGCATCGCGACAACTTGCCGGCTTCGTTTCGGAATGCTGGCTGCGAAACGGACGACCAGGAGGATTCCCGCCGCCCCGGCGTCAGGTGCGAGCTGGCTGATGCTTTGATTTGTCATCTTGTGTCCGCGAAGCCTAATTGTTTCGGTTCGCGTTGCTTTCGGTGAAGATTACGGGTAGGATTGCATCAGTCAATTCTTGAGTAATTATCTGAGAATCGGATCATGAGAAAGATCCAGAGTTCGTTAAGGCCGCGCGGTTTCACGCTGATCGAGCTGCTGGTCGTCATCGCCATCATCGCTGTCCTGATCTCCCTTCTGTTGCCCGCGGTGCAATCAGTCCGTGAGGCGGCCCGCCGGGCCCAGTGCGTCAACAACTTGAAGCAGATCGGCCTAGCCTTTGCCAACTACGAAAGTTCCAACCAGGTCTTCCCCTTGGGCGCCATGACCGGCGTGACCTCCGCGGCGAACTCGACGTGGGCACAGTTTAACAACAACGGGGTGAGCTGGGTCGCGCTCACCCTGCCTTACCTGGAGCAGAACAACATCTTCAGCTCGATCAACTTCCAGGTGCACATCCTCGACGGCCTGGCTCAGGTTGACTTCGCGACGGCCTGGTACACGAAGATCAGCGTGTTGCAATGCCCCTCGGACGGCGACCAGGACGGATTCCGGGCGGATGGGTACAGCGGTGGCGGCGGACTGGGCCAGTACGCCGTCACCCCAGCCCCGCTCCCCCCGGGCGGCGGGACTCGCATGGTGCCGGTGACGAATTACCTTGTCAGCTTCGGCGACAACTATTGCATCGGGGCGCTGTGTACCTCCGCCACCTTCCCGACAGAGACGCCGTATTCGCTCTGGCCCAACCCCGCCGGGTATCCGCGCATCGGCTGGCCCGGCTACCAGGGCACGTACGCCGACATCAACGCGAACCTCCCTCCGGCTCCGGGGGCGGCCCCCGGCACCCTCCGCGGGATGTTCGACTGCACGACGAATCAGTCCGTGAGAATCGCCAGCATCACCGACGGGACGAGCAACACGATCGCGGCCGGCGAGAGCCTTCCCGCTCAGCGCGCCGACAACAACGTCTGGCAGTTCAACGCCAACGCCAACGGCACAACCGTGCCGATCAATTACCCGTCGCCGATAAGCTGCGACATCTGCGGCACCTTTGGCGCCACCAATTCCAACTGGGCGTGCCGGTGTGCCTACTCCAACACAGGCTTCAAGAGCCATCACCCCGGCGGCGGGAACTTCCTCTTCGCCGACGGGTCGGTCCACTTCCTCAAGCAGTCGATTGCCATGACGACCTACTGTGCCCTCGGCAGCCGCAACGGGGGTGAGGTCATCAGCGCTGACGCGTATTGACGGAAGCGACCGAGCGGCCGCACCCAGCCGGGCGACCGCGACGGCCGACTTTGCCTGAAGTGCCCGCGGCGCCCGGACGCTTCCAAAGGGTCCGGGTGCCGCAATCGTCTCGGTTCCCGATGTCGCCGAAGCGTCCCAGGAGCCCACCCTCATGCTCTCGCGCAGCGCACTCACTCGCGGTGTCTTTGCTGTCCTCACGGCGTCCGTGATCCTCGTCATCACCTCATGCGGCCGCACCGACGATGGGTTGGGCCGGCGGTTCCCCGTCTCCGGCAAAGTGACCTACAACGGCAAGCCCCTCGAGAAGGGATCAATCAGCTTCGTCCCCGACGACCCCAAAGGCGTCGGAGCCAGCGGGGCTATCGAGAATGGCTCCTACGCAATGTCGACAGGAGGGAACAGCGACGGTGCCCGGTCGGGTAAGTACAAGGTCACCATCACGGCGAAGGAGGACTCTTCCGCCAAGGCCAAGGCAGACTTCGAGAAGGCCAGGGCGGCCCTTTCGAAGGGGTCCGGAACTGAAAACCTGGGTTTCGTACCGAGGCAATTCGCGATCAAGGCGGAGGCGGAGGCCAAGAGCCTCATCCCTGCCGGGTACGGTGATGTTCGCACAACAACCCTCACGGCCGAGGTCAAGGAACAATCCAACACGATCGACTTCAAGCTCTCCGACGCCGACGCGCCCCCAGAGCCAAAGGCGCCGGCGAAAGGCCGAGGCCGCAAAGGACGGTAGTCTTCGCCGGGTTCGGAATACAGGGCCAAAACCTCGCTGGTTTTGGGGTTAGAGTTCGTAGCGACGTCGTTATATGCTGGCTTCAACCCGATCTAATGTGATTCGGAACGACTCCATCCCGACTCACGGCTAGGACTTGGCCTGCAACTGATAGAAGTTGGCGAGCCCGTGGCTTCCGTTCTTCTCGTAATAGTCGGCGAGCAGGCGGTTGGTCTTCGTGTGTCGAGGCTGATCGCGGAGGATCTTCTCGGTCCAGCGCAAACCCTCCTCGGGACGCCCATGCTCGAAGAGCCAGCGGGCGGCATCATACTCGTGATCCAGGCCGCCCGGGTTCGAGAAGCGGCATTGGTGCAGGGGTTCCGATAGTAACGGAGAAAAAAACAACGATCTTCATCGGGACTGATGTTCAGTAGGACGACGAAGCGGCTGCACGAACACCAGGAAAATGAATCGACGCCCCGGCCTCATCAAGAAGCACGAGGCGCCGGGGGGGGCCAAGCGGATCTGGGGAAGATTCCGGGCGCGACGATCGAGTCAAACCCGAGTCGCGGTGCGGATTCGCTTCTGCGGGCGTGATGTTGTTCGGCGGTCCCCAGGGTGAGGTCCTGACTGGTCGAGGGCGTCAAGGGGATCAGGATCGGTGTCACCTGCGGGGATCACCAGCCCGTGGTTTTCACGAGCTGGTTTCCGGACTTCTTTATTCGTGACGACGCCCCGGGCGATCTTGGCGCAGAACTCGTCCGTGGCGTCGTCGCTGGTGTCAGGGGAGTGTTGCCTCCGACTTCGATCTCGGGGTCAATTCAGGCGGTCCGTCGCCTTCTCGTTCGACGTTGCCGTTGCCCTCGACGATCACGTGATCGCCCCAGGGAGCCGGTCTGGCTCCCTGGAGAAACCGCGACCCGGCAGGGTCGGGGGTTGTTAGATTTGGGTCCAGCCTTTGCCGAGATTCAAGGTTTTGTTGCCGGTGCCCGCGACGTGCACCGTGCCGGTGCCGGTGCCGGTCGTGCCCGAGCCGGTGCCGGTCGTGACTTTCTCGTTGCCGTTGCCCACGATCGACACGGAATCGCCGGTGCCGGTGCCGACGGTGCCGTTGCCGACGGTGACTGTGTCGTTGCCGTTGCCGGTCACCGACACGATGTCGTTGTTGCCGTTGCCGACGGTGACGTTGTCGTTGCCGTTGCCGCTCACCGACACGGAATCGCCGGTGCCGTTGCCGACGGTGACGTTGTCGTTGCCGTTGCCCAGCAGCGTCACGTTGTCGTTGGCGCCGTTGCCGAGTGTGACCTGAATGTTGCCGGTGGACCCCACCGCCCCGGCCGTGACCGTGTTGGTGCTGGTGCCGGCCGAGATGGTATCATTGCCGGTGCCGGCCATGACCATGTTATTGCCGTTGCCCAACGTCACGGTATCGTTGCTGTTGCCCACGGTGACGTTGTTGTTGCCGTTGCCCAACGTCACGGTATCGTTGCCGTTGCCCACGGTGACGTTGTTGTTGCCGTCGCCCGCCTGGACCTGGACCTTGTCGTTGCCGTTGCCCAGCGTCACGGTATTGTTGCCTTCGCCAAGCGTGGCCTGGTCGTTGCCGTTGCCGGCGGTGACAACGGCGTTGATGGTCAGCGTATTGGCCATTTGGACGGTCTCATTGCCGCCTCCCCCGATGATATTAACGGTGGTGAAGGACTGGCTATACGTGGTCGTAGTGTTGACGCCGTTGAGCAGGGTCTGGACCGTGACGCCGGTGCTGCCCGTATTGCTGCTGCCGACCGGGTTGATCGTGACCTGGTCGTTGGCGCTGCTGCCGCCGACGCAGTAGAGCTGCGAGCCGATGACCGTGACGCCAGGGCCCAGCACGACGATCTGTACGGTCGCCGTCGCGGTGGTATAGTCGGTGCTGTTGGACGGCGTGAACGTGGTCGACAAGGTCTGGGTCCCGGCCGCCAGCAGCGTCCCGGCTGCCGGCGTGTAGGCGAACGTTCCCCCCACGGTCACCGCGCTGCCCCCCACCACCCAGCTCGCCGTGGCGTCGAGTTGTGTGCCGGTCAAGGGCGTGAGGTCGGTGATCGGCGCTGGATTGCTCCAAGTGATGGTCGGCGTCGCCGGGTTGACCGTCAGCACGTTCGAGGAGGCGACGGAGACGGCGTCGAGGAAGACGGTGTGGTCTCCCCCGGCGGTGTCGAGGCCGAAGAACTCGATGGTGTGCGGCCCCGCCGCGACGGTGAACGGGGACGTTGAATACGTCAGGTACGTAGTGGTCGTGGGCGTGAAGGTGCCGACGACGCTGCCGTCGACCAGCACCTCGAAGTTCTGGACGCCGTAGTTGGCGCGCTGGGCGGCGTAGAAGGAGATGGTGTAGGTCCCGGCGGACCAGCCGGCGACCGACTGGGTGATGGTGCCGTGCTCCTGGAGGAAGGCGACCTGCGTGCCCTGGGGGGCGGCGGGGTTGCCCGAGGTGAAGGCCGAGTTGTTGCCGGCGACGCCCGAGCCGCTCGGCGACGAGCCGGAGAAGGTCCAGGCCGTGCCAGGCGGGTCGTACTGGTAGCCGTTGCCGACCGAAGGCGTCTCGAACCCCGCGTCGCCCACCGTCGGCGCCGCCGGGTTGAACGTGCCGATCGTGTAGTTACCGGTCGCGGCCAGAGTCCCCTGGGTGATCGCGTAACTACCGACGTTGCTCGACGACGTGGCGGTGGTCGCCAGGCTACCGGTGAACGAGGCGCTGGTGTCGCCGTTGACCAGACCCGTGTAGGTGTAAGTCAGCGCCGGCACCGTGCCACCGTACGTCATCGATTCGGCCGTGGGGGTTACGGTCAGCGGTGCCGCGTTGACCGTCAGGTTGCCGTTGACATAGGCGATCGTATAGTTGCTCAGCCCGGTTCCCACCGCCGCGCTGGGCACGATGGAATAGGGCGAGCCCGCCACCGTCGCCGACGCCGGTGCCCCGGCGCTGGTCTCGGTCACGCCGGTGATGCTGTCGCCGTTGGCGGTCACCAGGCCGGTTTCGGTGAACGCCGTGCCGATGAAGGTCGCGAGCGTTCCGTAGGTCTTGCTCGTGCTGGTGGCGGTGATGGTCAGCGCCGCCGCGTTGACCGTCAGGTTGCCGTTGACATAGGCGATGGTATAGTTGCTCAGCCCGGTCCCCACCGCCGCGCTGGGCACGATGGAATAGGGCGAGCCCGCCACCGTCGCCGACGCCGGCGCCCCGGCGCTG
>JBAUOX010000590.1:0-2007 GCA_049579985.1 Isosphaeraceae bacterium
CGATATCACGATAGAATAACCCAGCAGGCACCAGCATTTCAAGAGCCGGCTCTGGCACACGAATCAGCCTGCAACCAGTATGAGGTCAGAAATGACTCTACAGCTTGCCGACGAAACGTCAAACATCGAGACGCCGATTTCACTTCGAGCCCTCTGCCGGACGATCCGCGGTGCTCGTCCAAGATCCGCTAGGAACTTGGATTATGTGACCCTATACTACGTCTACCGGGGATGAAGTGGCGACTGGCAATTGAAAGCGGTCGAAAGCGGCTCGCACGATCCCAAGGTTCCCGGCGGTGACCCGCCTTGGCCGGCGGATCGGACCGCTTGGATTGGAGCCGCCACAGGTCTGTCTGGAATGTTACGGAAAGGCCACAACCATGCAGCCAGTTCTCCTCAGCCTGTTCCGTCTCATGGCGACATCTCTGACAGCCTTATGTCTGCATGCGCCAATGTCGTGGTCACCTGACGGTCGATGGCTGGCTTACACCATGGTCGAGCCCGCGGACACCCCCACACTCAAACCTGGCTGGCTGTACGATTCCGGGGCTTTATTTCCTGCTCGCCGCGGATCCTTCCTTCCTCTGGATGAGCGGCCGAAGACAGGATTCCCAAGATACCGGATCTGGGCGACCGAGCGGGTAACTGGAGTCTCGGTGCTGATCGCCGACGCGGCATACCCGCTCTCCTCGCCGGCCTGGGGACCGGACGGACATACCTTGTTTTACTGCCGGTTTGTTCCCCGATCGCCCGAAACAGACCTGAATCTGTTGCAAGGCCGGTGTGAACTGGTCGTTCAGGAGTCTCTCGACCGGCAGCGAGTGATCATGACGCTGCCTGAGATCACGCTCGACCGGGATCAGCTTGCGACCTTTTGCGAGTTGAAGGCTTCATGGAGTCCCGATGGCCAGTACCTCGCAGTCCCGCGTCCGGGCCGAACTGCCGCGATCCTGATCGTGTTGCCCGAGCAAGGCCGGGTGCTCAAAACCCTCGACCGGGCCAGCCTACCCTCGTGGTCCCCCGATAGCTCGCGGTTGACGTTTGTCCGCACTGCCCGGGACGGCTCGTCCACCCAGACGCTTCAGGTGATCGGTCACGACTTCGGGGCGGGTCGGGCCCTCGCCGAGCTCAGCGAGATGTCTGAGCCGGCCTCCTGGAGCCAGGACGGTCAATCGGTCCTCGTGGCGGCGCAGCGGGTTCAGGTGCGCCCTCAAAACTTTGAGCTGCTTCGGGTTTTCATCGACTCGGGGGTGGCTACGCGTGCCATGCTCCTTCGCGACGAGGGCCCCTTCAGGGAGTCGAACCGTGGTCGGTCGCCACTGAGAAACCGTCAACCACCCGAGAATCCGAGTGCCAACCGGATGCTCGCACTGGGACTGGACGCCCTCTCCCCGAACGCCGCTCAGCGTTTTTCCCTGGGCTTCGACCGCGACCAGGAACAGTGCATCTTCTCGGCTGATCTCGAGGCGCAGATTCCCGTCATCGGCTACAGCAACATCCGCCGCCAGACAGTTTTGAAGAAGTTTCACCCGATCGACATCAGCCTCAGGATTGGCTCGCTAGCCTTGCACCCGGACGACCAGCTCGCGGCCGTTCGAATCGACACGCTCGGGGGGTCGTCGCCGCCCTTGCTTTGTGACCTGGGGTCGATGAACGTGAAACTCGTCGCGCCGGACGATTGTACGCGTCAAGAGTGGCTCACGACCCTCGTCGCAACAGCTCACGGCCTGCTGCAGACCGTGCCTCAGCCGTCGCTCGACGGCCAGCCCGTCGAGCGGGTCTCGTTGCTGCCGGCCCCTGGTGAAATACCGGAACAGAATCCTTTGGTCATCCGCCTGCGTCAAATCGGCAAGGTCGCCAGAACATTGCTCGATGAGCCGCCCGCAGACCAGAGCAGCGCGGGAAACGACGATTCGGTCGCCAAGCCTCAAGACGAATGTCGCCTCTTCTTCGACTACCTGCGCGGAAACTACAAGGATGCGGAGGCCGATCTCGATGTCCTGGCGT
>JBAUOX010000591.1:0-7574 GCA_049579985.1 Isosphaeraceae bacterium
CCTCAATCTGGGAGCGCGATGGCTGACCAAGCGATGGCCCCCGGAGCATTTCGCCGAGGTCGCCAGGCGAGCGGTCGCGGAATTCAGCGCCGGGCTGGTCTGCGTGGGATCACGCGCGGACCTTCCGTTGGCCGCGGCGTTTCGCGTCGCGCTTGGCCCCCTGCCGCTGCTGGATCTGAGCGGCCAAACGACGCTGCCGCAGCTTGCCGCACTGATCCGGGAGTCGGACCTCTTCGTCTCCAACGATACCGGTCCACTTCACCTGGCCGCCGCCGCGGGAGCTGCCGTGGTGGGCATCTATACCTGCACCAACCCCCGCCTCACCGGCCCCTTCGGTCCTCACGCTACCACTGTCCAGAGCTGCGTCTGGTGCGCTCCTAGCTTCCGGAAGACCTGTGACCGGCTCGAGTGCTTCGCCGAGCTCAATCCCGACCGGGTGTGGCCCGTGGTGCGCAATCGCCTGATCCGGTCCCTGGAATCCGCCGCTTGAAGGACGAGCCCAATAACCCGGCGCCTCGCAGCGTCTTGCCACAAGGGTGGAATTAGAGACTTTCCAGAAAGGTCCAACGCAATGCTCAGGCGACACCTTTGCCCGGTCCGGGTCTGGCCGGCCGTGGGCCTTTTCAGTGGTCTCATGATCCTGGGCAGCTCGCTGGCGACCGCGCAATCATCACGGCCGGACGATCCCGAAAAAATCTCGCCGCCCGCAAATGTGGCCACGGATACGGTCGACCTGCTGAAGGCGAGCAAGGTGGGCGACCTGAGCGTGGTCGCTCGCGGCCAGGGTCAGGATCGGGTTCGTTTGACGATCGGCAACACGTCGAGCAAGCGGCTGAACGTGGTTCTCCCGGCGGGGCTGGTGGCGTCGGCCACCGCCGGCCAGGGCCAGGGCCGGGGGCTTCAGAGCATGGGCCTGGGAATGTTCTCCAACCGTCCAGGCAGTTTCGGACAGTTCCGTGGTACCGGTGGCGACGAAGGGCGGCAATCGGTGGCGATTGACGACTCAGCGCTCAATCCTTCGATGACCGTCCCCACCGGCGAATCGCTGGACGTGACTGTTGCCGCGGTCTGCCTGAATTTCGGCCTGCCTGCCCCGACCCCGCGCGACAAGCTCACTCTTGTGGACGTCGCTGATTACAGCGCCGATAGCAGAGTGCGCAAGTCGTTACGCAGCTTATGCCTGCTCGGTACAAGCCAGGGTGTTGCCCAGGCCGTGATGTGGCGGGTCTGCAACGACCTGACGTTCGAGGCAATGGCCTCCCAAGCGGGCAAGATGATCAACGAGCACGAGATCGCGCTGGCGGCCCGGTTCATCGAGGCCCTGGATGGATCGACGGCTTCCGACATGGTCGATGCAAGAACCCTCACCGAAGGCCGCGTGTTCGTCAAGATCCAGGGGGAAGGCGCCCTGGCGAACGATGCGGAACGGCTCAACACGCAGGTTGAGAAGTTCCATCTGCTCGGTCTTCCTGTGCGTGTTGTCGATCACGGCGAGCTACCCTCCATGTCGGCCGCACTTTTTATCAAGGTGGTCCTGACCGACGACAAGAATGGCGAAACGCGCGGCCGGATCATGGTCAGCCACAGCTCGGCTGCCGATCAGTGGTCGCCACTGGGCAAGGCAAGATTCCAGGACACAAGGTCGGTGGATGTGCTGGACGGCAAGGTCATGTCCCAGATCATCGATCGCGCGATCGGCGCGGCGTTCGTGACGGTCAAGCCGGCCAGGCGGACCGTGGGAAGCACAACGCTCAAGGTCGACAACCACCTGCCGTTCACACTGGCGACCGTGACAGTCAAGGCCGGCAGCTCGGCCGGCGCCCCGACCGTTCCCTTCCACGGTCTGGGGGTCGGCCCGGCCCGTTCGGCGCTCCTGCCGATCCAGGCCGCCACGGCCACAATTGAGCGCGTCGAGCTGAACGGACTCTGATCGGCGGCGGTCCTCCCGTTTTGTGTCCAAAGAAAAACCAATCTCCCTCGCCGCGATGAATTGAGATTCGGGCCCGGGCGAAAAGCGAACTTTTCTCCTGTGCCTATCGTTATGGTGTGGTTCTTCCAACGAGTTTCTGGCCCTTGCCGTGACTTGCCGGTGCTCGCTAAACTAGGTGGGTCTCTTTTCCGCGGGTTCGCGGGCGATCACGCGGGTCGCATTCCTGGAAAGCGGACGGAGCAGCGCGAGAACTCATGCCTCTGGAACGGCGGCGCGTCCTGTTTTCGGGCCGGGTTCACGGCGTTGGCTTTCGTGCAACCTGCCGGTGGCTGGCTGGCGGCTTCGACGTCGTCGGGTACGTGCGCAACCTCCCCGATGGCCGTGTTGAGCTGCTGGCCCAGGGGGATGCGGCCGAGATCGACCGCTTCCTGGATGCCATCTCGAACGAGATGGGCGGATTCATCCACAATATCGCCTCCGAGCAGGAACCGACCGATTATCCCCCGCTGGAAGGATTCAAGGTTCGATTCTAGAGGCGCTGAATGCTGAACCAATGCGAGAGACGCACCGACCGGTCGAATGTTATCATGGATTCTTGATCGAGTTTTCCTCACCGCCGATACTGACCTCACAACCATGAAATCATTCACTATTGCCTTGGCGACGGCCAAGGAAACGATTCGACAGCCGGCCTTCTTCGTGATGGCCGTCTTTGCCGGTGCGCTCTTGATCGGCACGATCTTCGTCCCGTACTTCACGTTCGGCGAAGACATCAAGATGTACAAGGACACGGGACTGACCACGATCTCGTTCGCCTGCATGCTGCTGTCACTGCTGACGGCAAGCTCGACGGTTGCCGAGGAGATCGAGGGTAAGACCGCAATCACCCTCTTGTCCAAGCCGATCAATCGGCGCCAGTTCATCATCGGCAAGTTTCTGGGAATCGAGCTTGGCGTGCTGGTGCTCTATCTGCTGCTGGGCGCCTTGTTCGCGGGCGGGTTGTGGTACAAGTACGGCTACGACCTGAGAGAATCGGCCGGAGGTCTGGCCGAGAGCTCCAAGCGGCTGGCCCAGGTCATGCAAATCTTACCCGGCCTGGCGCTTGGATTCTTCGAGGTGACCGTCCTGACGAGCATCAGCATCGCCATCTCGACCCGTCTGCCCATGCTGGTGAACCTGGTCGTCTGCATCATGATCTTCTTTCTGGGCCACCTGAGCCCGGTGCTGGTGGATGTGACGTCGCAGAGTGAAGTGAACGAGCTGGTCAGCTTCATGGCTCGCCTGTTCGCGTGGGTCCTGCCGTCCTTGGAGTTTTTCAACGCCGGCCCTTCGATCTCAACCGGCGCGGTGATCCCTTGGTTTGGATACGTCTTGCCTGCGCTGGGTTATTGCATGTTGTACAGTGGAGCAGCATTGTCGTTCGCGTTCCTTTTGTTCGAGGACCGGGACCTGGCCTGATCAAGACGCAACCGAAGTCGGGGGACCTTACGCATGCAAGCCGACGCGTATCGTCGGGCACGAAAGCTTATGGGTTCCCATGGCAACCTGATTGTCGCAAGGGTGCTGGGCACCATCCAATCGTTCTTGCTATTAGGGCTGCTGGGCATCATCTGTTTTTTTGTCGCGCTGATGGCCTCACGGGGCGAGGCGCGGTTTCCCCGCGCCGAGGCGGCACGCTTGCCGGCCTGGGTTGTAAACCAAGGGGTTCCCAACGGCGAGCTCCTTCGGTTCCAAAACACGGGGATTTTCCCCCAGGTGGCCAATAACCTATTGGACCCCAATCCGGTTCACCGCGCCGGGGCATGGCTGGTGGACCGGATCTCGGGGGTCCTGACGCCGTTGCGGAACAACCTGGGAGCGCTCACGACCCTGCTGGCGATCGGGTTGTTGCTCTTGCTGGCACTTTCGCTCTTGACCCAGTGGCGGCGGAGGGCGATGGCGCGGGTGGCGACTGAACTGGCCACGACGCTCCGCAATCAGATTCATCGCCAGATGTATCGCCTGGGCCAGTCATCCCTTCCGACCGAAGGCATCGGGCCGGTCGTCAACATCTGGACGCGGGAGGTCAATGATGTCCGAGACGGCGTGCTGGCCGATCTCGGTCACACCCCCCGGATGCAGATTCTGGCGGTCGGGTTGATCTTGATCGCCCTGCTGGCATCGCCGATCTTGACGCTCTTCCTGGGCTCGCTGGGCTTGCTGGTGGGCTACATCGCCAGGCAACTCAATCGGGATGTCCGGCTGGCCCAGGACGCGGCACTGCATGACGTTTCGGTCCAGCTTTGCTTGCTGCACGAGGACCTGGGCCTTTTGCGGACTGTGCGGATTCACGCCGCGGAGAACTACGACCGCCAGCGATTCGACGAGCACCTGGACCGTTTTCGCGAGGCCGATTTCCGGCGAATCGTCACCGAGCCCAAGCTCAGCCCCACGACCGCCCTGCTCTACGGCGCAGCCCTGGCAATCGCTCTGGGCCTTCTCGGCCACACCGTGCTGATTCGCGAGCAGATCTCGATCGCCACCATGCTGGTGCTCCTGGCCGCCCTCGCCGGGCTGGCACACCCCATCGCGGAGTGGCTCAAGGTAGGGCGAACGATCCGCCAGGCGAACCGGTCGGCGGCCGGAATCTTCGAGTTTCTGGAGCGGCCTCCCGAGCTCCATCAGAACGTGGGCGCTCACTTCCTGGCGGCGCTGAAAGAGCAGATCGTGCTGGACAACGTCACGCTCAAGAGCCGCTCGGGCCGGACGCTGCTCGAGCAGGTCTCCATCGAGATACCTGCCGGCTCGCGGACCGCGATCATGGGCCTCGATGAAGATTCCAAGCAGGCTCTGGCCTGTCTCATCCCGCGCCTGACCGACCCCCAGGTGGGTCGGGTCTTGCTCGACGGTCACGACCTCCGCGACGTGACCCTGGAATCGGTCCGCGCCCAGGTCGGGACGGTCCTGCAGGCCGACCTGGTCTTCACGGACTCGGTCCTGGTCAACATCGGCATGGGAGATCCCTTCAACGCCCTGCCTCGCGTGATCGACGCGGCAAAGCTGGCCCATGCTCATCAGTTCATTCAAGACCTTCCCCACGGGTACGACACGATCATCGGCCCGCTGGGCCATTACCTCAGACCCGACGAGCAGCTCCGCATTGCTCTGGCCCGCGCCTATCTTCACGACCCGTCAATCGTGATCATCGAGGAGCCCTCCGGCGTTCCGGACGAGGACGTCAGGAACCTGCTCGACGACACTCTGGCCCGACTGGCGCTGGGGCGAACCCTGATCCTCCTGCCTCATCGGCTTTCCACAATCCGACCGTGCGACCAGGTCATTCTGTTGCACAACGGCCGGGTCGAAGACGTCGGCTCGCCCGCCCAGCTTCAGACCGAGAGCAAGCTCTACCGGCACCTGCTGTACATGGAATTCAACGAGTTCATCAGCGGCGAGCTCGAGGCCGTTCAGCTTTCCACGTAGTTTCGTGGCTTATGCGGCCGGCGCGGCGAATGCGCGGCCGGTGCGGCCAACAGAAATCGTCCACGGTCGGCGTGATGATGAGCTCGGGAACCCTGGCTCGGGGATGCAATTCGACCAGGAACCGTACCGCGGCACCAATGTCTTCCGGCTGGAGAATCGCCGCCCGCCGCTCGGCCCCGACTGGAACCGGCCGGGCGTCGAGGATGGGCGTGTAGACCTCGCCGGGATCGATCACGGTCGAGCGGATGCCCCGTCCGCCTTCTTCCCGGCCCAGGCAGATTCCCAGCGCCGATTGGCCGAACTTGGACGCCGAATAACCCGTACCGCCCAGGGTGCTGGCCCGGATTCCGGCGATCGAGCAGATCTGGATGACCAGTCCATTCTGCCGCTGGCGCATCGACGGCAAGACGTGGTGAACCAGGCTAGCGGCGGACCCGGACGGCGCGGGAGGCGGCCGTCTTGACTGTCGCGACTTTGACTTTCTCGGGATTGGCACGTTGACATCCACGGTGCTCCGGCCAGTTCCCGAGAGGCTGGCTACCGGAATCACGACATCTCGACGGGTCGGATCCTCGACCACAGCGTTCTTTCCCTTGAAGAACAGATTCCAACCCGATCCTCCCCACATCTGGTCGGCTGAGCCATCATCTTGCACGGCGCGCTTCAGCGTCTGAGTGAGTGCGGTCCGGAACCGCGATGAGGTGGACGATTTGGCCCATTGCCGGGCCAGACTCTCGAGTTCGCCAGGACGATTCAAAGGCGACGCGGGGTTGATTTGGCCTGACACCAGCACGTCGTTGCCGTTCCCCCCGTACAACCGGTCTACTCCCCCTCCACCGATCAGAAAATCGTTCCCCCGCCCCGCGATCAAGGTGTCATTGCCCGCGCCTGCCCACAACAGGTCGTTCCCCGATCCTTCGTTCAGAAGGGCCGGCAGGTTGCTTCCCAACGTGTTCAACAGGATCACGTCATTGCCCCCGTAGCCGTCGACCTGGATGGCATTGACCTGGCTGCTGGAGAAGCTCCAGCGCTTCTGGTTCACCGCGGCCGTCACTCGCCCGTTGGCTTCGGTCACCTGGATCGTGTCCGGGCCCGAGGTTCCCACCACGACCAGGGTACTGCCGGAAAGGAACGCGTTGGCCTTGTTGATGTTCACACTGAATGTTCCGATCACGCGACCGGCCAGCGCCTGGCCGGCACTATTTTGGATCATGCCGGGAACGACTGCGATTGAGTAGACGCCGTTGTCGTCTCGGTCCCAGAAGCCTCCGGGAGCCGGCACGGAGTAGGTGGCGATTTGCGAGTTGCCATCGCCGGAAGACGTGATGCGGACAAAGCTCGCCGTCTGGCTGTACCCATTGGGCCCTTGGACCCGGATCGCCCCGAGCTTGCCCAGCAGGCCGGCCCGGTCCAGGGCCGTGAAGCCGGCGAACGTGACGGTAAAGGTCGCGACCGAGGCGCCTGCCGTCGTCACGGGTGCGCTGCTGGCGGTAGCTTTCAGGGCCACGGTGTTGAACAGCTTCATTCCGCTGAACTTGATCTGACGAAAGAGTCCGGCGAAGGACCAGGTGCCGGATCCGCGGGTTGTGTTCTTGAGCTTCGCCGCGATCGATCCCGCGATGTCCAGTCGCAGGGTGTCCCCGGTACTCGTGCCGTTGCCGGTCTTGAGGCCGTCCAGGATGTAGTCGGTGTTCCGACTTGGCTCGACAAGGTAGACGCCGTTCGGTCCCTGTGCGCCCATAAGGTTGAGCGTTCCAATGGTCCCGTCATAAGTGATGCCGGCGAACGTCGAACGGGCTGCCAAACCGAGCGCCGGATCGCTGACGACCTGGGTTGGCGTGACGATGTAGCTGGCCGAGAGCAGCTTGCCCAGGGCATTTCGCGCGCCGTGATCGTCGATATTGAGCTCGTTCGAGCCTCCCGTGCCGTTGCCTGCATCGGTAACATGAATCGCGCCCAGGATCCCGTCGAGCGTGCCGTTGCCGGTCGTGCCTTTCGAGCCGACCCAGAAGGTGTTGGAACCGCTGCCGCCGGCGAGTGTCGAGTGCGTGCCGGCGAGCGTGCTGAGGACCTGGAAGAGGTTGTCGCCCGCGCCGCCGTTGATATCCAGGGTCTGGATGCCGCTGGTGACGATCTTGCGCAGGCCGTTGAGCAAGATCGAGCCGCCGTTGACCAGGAACTG
>JBAUOX010000592.1:0-1582 GCA_049579985.1 Isosphaeraceae bacterium
GGGCGTAGGCGGTGGGCCGAGCGGGCCGACAGGGGCCGGCAGCGGCGGATGGCCACCCGGTTGCACGTCCGGCGGCGGGTTGGCCGGGACGGGGTCGGGATTGAGCGGGCCCGTGACTCGCTGGCGATACATCGGACCGTCGGGAGGAATCGGCAGCTTGCGGTGTGCGTCCTGGATGTCGCGGGCCTGGACATAGGCCTTGCGCGGATGCGGGCCCTCTGCCACGGCGATGTTGTTGTAGGCCAGCAACGTACCCTTGGCTTCCTCGAGAGCGACGATCGAGATGTTGTAGGTCGTCTTGAACTGGGCTTCCTGGGCCACGGCCTGGGCATACTGGCTGACCGCGTCGAGGAACCGGTCGATCGTGATCCGGCCTTCCTCGTAGTAGGCACGCTGGGCTTCCAGTCGCTGGGCGGCCGCGGCGCGGAGCCGGGACGCCGTCTTGAATTGCTTGTAGTTGGCGTCCACTTCCAGGAAGAACCGGGCCAGCGAATGAGTCGTCTGGTGAACGAACTGTTGCAGGTAAGCGCGTTGCCGCAGCAAGGTGTACTGGGCGTTTCGCGTGTTCGCCAGCGGCGATCTCATGCCCAAAGGCATCTGGAACGTGAACCCCACCTGCCAGGTGTGAAAGTTGTTGTAGTAGCCGGCATTGGAGAGCAAGCCGGCCGCTTGCTCCTTGGCCCTGACAACAGGCTCGATGGCCTTGATCGTCGCCCCGGTCATGACCGCCTCGGCATTGTCGAGCTGCTGTCCCAGACCGTTGAGCTGATAGAGCAGGGTCAGGTTCAATTGCGGCAACAACTGGTTTCGCGCGATCAGAAGGTTCAACTCGGCAACCCGGACCAGAAGTTGCTGCTGGACGATGTCAGGCTGAAACGTGACCATCTGAGCCAGGCTGGAATCCCAGTCAGGCTCCAGCCGGGCTTCGGCCGGCGGCGTCACCGGAATGATCCGCCGATTATCGGCAGGCGGCAAACCCAGGATGTTGCGCAACTGTCGTTCCGTGGTGATCACGTCCGAGGTCTTGGTCACCAGGTCGAGGTTGAACTGTTCGAGCCGCTGCTGGGCTTCCGCGACGTCGGCGACTGTTCCCTTGCCGACGACCAGCTCCGCCTGTTCGCGATTGACGATTTCGCGGGCCAGCTCGACGGCTTTCTCGGAACTCCAGAGCTGCACGTGCTGCTGGGCCAGGCTCCAGTATTGCTGCTCGATCGACCGCACGTGCGCCATGACCTCTGCCTTGAACCGCCAGACGGCGGCGTCCGCGTTGAGGCGAGCGATCACGATCGGTGCGCGGTTGGCTTCCAGTCCCACCGGCCGAGGGGCTGCCTGGTTTGGCAAGGGCGCACTACCCATGAGGGGCTGAGTCAAGCTCATCTGGATGTTCGTGGTGTAGACCGAGGGGTAAGTCAGGAAGGTGCTGTTCTGATAGAGCCAGTTGACATTGTGGACGATGCCGATCTGGCCTCCTGTCGCCGTGTACTTCTGCAGTCCGATCGCAAAATTGGCGGTGTCCTGGGTCGAAAGCACCACAGTCTTCGGTCCGGTCAACGATAGCGCGCCACCCGTAATGGCATTGTTG
>JBAUOX010000593.1:0-13033 GCA_049579985.1 Isosphaeraceae bacterium
ATGGCCAGGTGAAGGCGGTTCGAAACTACGTCGGCTCGATCGACGTCGTGGTCGGGATCTTCCCGTGCTTCCTTGAACTCTGCGGCTCCCGCGAACTTGGTAGCGCCGGTTTCAACGGCTTCACGCAGCAGGAAGGGAAGGATCTGGAGGTGAAGTTCATCCCCGGGAACCACTGGTGCGGCATTGACCCGCGGAACTACAGCTCGATTATCGATTTCCTCCTGCGGCGTGTAACAACGGTCGACCCTGGGTATTACATCAAGAGCCAACCGACCTGGGCCGTGCTGCTGTCCCGACTCTGCTGGCTAGTCTGGATCGTGATTGTACTCGGCGTGCTGGTCGTGGGTTGGTGGCTTGGCACAGGTCCCTGGGGATGGGCAGCGCTGGCCGTCTACATCGGGTTAGTGCTCGTCATCCTGCGCACGGTATGAATCAAGCGATATCAGTGACGTCCTGTTTTCCCTTCCCCTGAGGTGTCGATTGGGGCAAACTCGCTCGGGTAGAAAGTCGCTCTGGCTCTCGCTTGAATCAACCTCCAGTTTCAGGTCCAAGGCACGGGCCGCGCGTCGATCCGCGCGCCGGGGCGAAGCGTGATGAGCGGTCGCGGGGGGACCGGCGTCGCATTGAGCGGATCGACCCGGAAGTGCTGGCACACCGAGGCGACGATCAGGGTCAGTTCAGTCAGGGCGAACAGATCCCCGGCGCACTTGCGCGGGCCAATACCGAAGGGGATGAAGGCCCCGTCCGGTAGCTTGGGATGGCCCTTCCATCGCTCTGGCTTGTATTCGTCCGCATCGGCCCCCCAAACGTCCCGGCGACGGTGGGTCAGGTAGGGGCTCAGCCAGACCGTGGTCCCCGCGGGGACGACCTCGCCAGCGAGATGGTCCTCAACCTTGGCGAGCCGGTGGATCAGCCAGGCCGGCGGATAGAGCCGGAGCGTTTCGTGGACGACCCGGCTGACGGCCGGCAGGCGCGACAGGTCGTCGAGAGTGGCGACTCGTCCGCCGAGGACGGCCACGGCCTCCTCGTGAACTTGGCGTGCCACGCCGGGATGCCGGCCGAGGAGGTCGAAGGCCCAGGACAAGGTCATGGCCGTCGTCTCGTGGCCTGCCAGGAAAATGGTCATCACCTCGTTGCGGATCTCTTGGTCTTCGAATCGCTTGGCGGATTCCCTGGGATCGGTTGGCTTGTGGGTTGCTTTCAACAACTGGTCCAGCAGATCGGGATTATCGGGGCTTCCGTCGCGGTAGCCGCCGGCACGGCGGCCGCGGATCATCTGGTAGACAATGCGATCCAAGGTCGCGATGGCTTCCTTGAACCGGGAATTCAGGGGAGTCGGCACCTGCAGCGGGACGTCGACGAGGCCGAGCCACCGCGCCTGGACGTATTCCATCACGACGTCGATCGCCCCTCGCACCTCTTCCAGGTCGGCGTCGGACACCGAGGCGCTGAACATGATCCGGACGATGATGTTCAAAGTCAGCCGCTGCATGTCCCGCTGAAGGTCGGTCGGAGCTCCGGCAAGCCTTCGCCAATCATCGATCAACTTCTGGACCTCAGTGGCCGCAGTGCCGGCGACATGCGGCATCGTGTCCGGGCCGAGCTCCTTCTGGACGATCCGCCGCCGTTCAATCCAAACCTTGCCTTCCGCGGTCAGGACGCTCTCGCCCATGACACGGACGAGCAACTGTTCTCTCTTGCGGTACGATTCGTGAGCATGGCGGAGGACGTGGTCGACATCCTCCGGCGCGGTCACGAGAAGGACCCGGTTGCGGCCGAGCGGGATCCAGGCTCGGCCGCTGCGGGCGGCGGTTTCACGAAGAAACCGCAGAGGATCGCGACGGAACGAGAAGAGGCAACCGACAAACGGCAACCCGCGAAGAGTGGTCGTGGTCTCCGCCATCACTTGGGTCCTCGGTCCAACGGGTCAAGATACGCCCTGGCATCCCGCAGGTCCTGGTAGCCCCATCGCCCGGGGAAAGTGTCGTGGACGGCGCGAAGGAGGGCAGGGAGCGGGACCTAACCTGCGGTCGTCGCGAGGGAACGGCCCGAGTTCCATTTGCACGCGACTTGCGACTTGACACGGTTGCTCGGCTCGGATCATTATAGATCGCCATTCCGAAATCGCCAGATTTCGAGTCTCTTGTCCCGCATCATGAATCGGATCGGAGATCCGAGGTGCACAGAGAGCGTTGGTGGTTGGCACTGATTTACGTCCTGGCCACGTTGCTGGTCCAGGGCATGCACCACCACGACCACGGCTGGTCGGACAAATCGGCCGTTGCGTGGTACTATCCCGGCTGCGCCAATCTTTGCCCGCTTATAGCAGGGCACCCGTGCCCCGGCTTGGGCCACGCGCCGAACCATTGTCTCGCCTGCCAGTATCGCGCCGAGCCCCATTCGTGCGCACTAGCTCCCCCCTCCCTGGAAGGGCCGAGCGTCTCTGTCGCGGCCGTTTCGTGCCTAGCCTTGGCCCCATCCAGGACGATCCGTCGGCTCTCCTGCCGATCCCCGCCGCTCGCCTGAGCCTCGCTTCGACGAGATCGACTACCTGCGGGCGATCGTGGAGCGAAACATCCCGGCATCACCGGTGCCGTGCCGCCGAGCTGAAGTACTTGGTCCTGGCCGGGACGCCGTGGGCGACCTGATGCCATCGACCTGCTGCACTGCCCGGACGCGACCGATGCGTCCCGTGGGGTGGTGGGGGAGGCGGTGCTTGCCGTTCGCCGGACATGCTCACCTTGGAGTCGGGAGGTGTGCCGGATCTGGATACCACCTCGGCGACTGGAAGGACTGGGTCTACGCCGCGTGGACGCAGGACAAGGAAGCCACCGTCTGGTTCCCCGTGGGGTCTTTGCAGAGTTGGACGAGGCGGACGACTTCCCGGTTGAGCACCACGGCGGCTCATGGATCGCCTCGGTGTCGCGGTGGAAGCTCCCGTTTGTGGGTGCGACAGCGACTCATCCTCTCCCCGCTGGTATCGACACTGCTTGACGCAGACGAACCGGTCACCAAGTTGGCCCAGTATCAGGGAAGCTACTGTGTGGTGCCATCTGTGCATAGCCCCATGATCAATTGAGCCGCTTGTCGCGGGGTTCCTTGGTGGTTCGGACCGAGGTTCGCCCAAAACTTTTCCATAAGACCTTTGCGGGAAAGTTTTCGGTGCCAATCCCTCCAATACCAAGGTTTTCACCTCGCAGGCCATCGATTCCCAAACACTGTTTTCGGTAAAGTCCCCCCAAAGAGTGAGGGCCGAATGGCACCCTGTGTCGGCTTTCTTGGTACTAGACTTTCAGACACCCCAGATCGCAAAGACGATCGGCAGGCCAAATGGCACTTCGTGTCAGCTTCCCTGCCACTGGTCCAAGTTCGTGGACGGCAAGTCCCGCGACAACACGCCGCCCCCAACGATCTTCCCGGAGACGCACAACAGAAGGAAGGGTTAAGCATGACTATTGAGCAGTTTGAGAAGATGTCCCCGAAATGGATCAAGAGCACGATTGGAATCGACCTCGTGTCGTCATCCTGGGAGACATTCGCCGGCCCCAGGTTCAAGGATGTGAGCCGCAACGGCATGGTCCTCGAATACTCCTGCGGTCCCTGGTGGTTCCCCCGGAACCTCTTGATCACCCACCTCAACTGGGTGGACACCAAGGACTACACGGTATTCCACAGGACGCGCCTGGACCCCGGCTTGAAGGGAGAAGCCGGCGAGTACTTGACACTCGACGGCGCGCTTCGTTTCAACCCATCCAAAGGTCAAATCGAGAACGTTTAGGAGACCGGACGTTCCCACGCGCGGGGAAAAGGGGGACGACAGCGAGGAGGGAAAAACGGACATCAATTACCACCGGCAGAGCCGGTGGTGTGAGGAAGGCCCCTTGAAGGGGCCGTTGCTCGAGCTTACTTCGTCTGGTCCAAAGCCCCCTGGAGATTACCTTGCTGATCGAGGTGCCGACTGACCTGATGGTCAACCAGCCTGGCCGTGCACACGAAGCATCCTCGAACCCAACGGCTTCGGCCGATTAAAAAAGGGGGGACGTAGCGCATGTACGGGTTCCCGTCATTGGCTTGTCATGTCAGGCTTTGCGACCACTTCGAGAGTCCATGCCAGCCTCCGTCCGAGAGCCTTGGCATAGGTCCTGAGCGTGCCGATCGTCGGGTTGGCAATCTTGCCCGTTTCCAGCTTACTGATCGTCGCGCGGCCGATCCCCGTCCCCTCGGCCATATCCGTGAGGCTCAACCCTTGTCGCTCGCGTTCGCGGCGCAGGCCCGCCAAGGCCGCGATCAATTCCGGAGCTCCGACAGGTGGGTATTCCTGTTGTAGGGGGGGCCCGGTCGCCGCCGGGGTGATTGAATCACTTGGCAGACTGCGGACAACGTGTCAAAATCAGGTCACGGCTCTCGTCCAACATCTTGCGCCTTGCTCCAGGGAAACCTCCGTCCGGTGAAGGGTCAACCATGTCCGATCTGATAGCACAGGCCCCGGCGCTGGAAAGAATTGATCTCTTCGAGGTCGTCGACGGTCGCGTTGTGGAGAAGCCGCCGATGGGTGCATTGGAAGTTTTCCTGGCCTCGAGCCTGATGCGCTGGCTTGCCCCGTTCGTGGATGAAGCCCACCTCGGTTGCGTCGTCCAGGAAATGCTCTTCCTTCTCGAGGATTCGCCGGAACTCAAACGTCGTCCCGACCTCGCCTTCGTTTCGGCCGAGCGTTGGCCCATTGGCAAACGCGTTCCCAGGACCGAGGCCTGGGACGTGATCCCCGACCTGGCCGTCGAGGTGATCAGCCAGAGCAACACGGCCGACGAGGTGGCGGGCAAGATCGAGGAATACTTCCACGCGGGGACCCGGCAGGTCTGGGTCGTCTATCCGGTGACGAGCAAGGTCCAGGTCTACGAATCGCCGACGCAGGTAAAGATTCTTCAGGTAGGTGACGAGTTGCCGGGCGATCCGCTGATCCCCGGGTTTCGTCTCCCCCTCTCCGTGCTCTTCGGGGAGGAAACCGGCGACTGACGCCCCATCGACTTTGGAAATGGGCGACATAACGCTTATTCGTTACCAGCCAAGATCGCCCTGAGGACCAATTGCTCCTGAGAAAAACGCTACATCCCCATTGTACCACCGAGACAAACTCGGCCCACTGGGGATCAAGCGGCTCAACATGAGGCGAAATCGGCCATCCGCGTTTACTCTGTGCTACAAGGTAAGTGGCCCCTGCGCCCTCCCTCCGCGCTTTGAGCCAGTGGACCCGATGGAAACAGACGAAAATGATTGAGAATCTTCATAGCAAGGCCGACTGCTCGGGTGTTTATCATTGTCAATTAACTACTTATGACAAAAAATCGGAAGTCCCACGGGAGCATTCAGCGGCGCCGAAACTTCTGGAATCTCTACTTTTTCCCACCAAACGCCTGTCCAGTACCGGTGAAAGTGGATCCTGTACAAGCTGCTGTTGGTGCCATAAAGTGGGTGGCCCCATCCAGTCTTTAGCGACGATCACCAGTTCGATTCGACGGCGTGCTCCCAGTGCGGGTAAAGGGACTCGAGCCGGGTTTTCAGCTCGCGGTGGCGGTCCTGGGTCGTCACGGCCTTGAGCGCATCGCGATAGGTGGCGGGCTGGCCGAGCAGGTCCTCGACCACTGCGAGCTCGGTCTCGACCTGGCCGATCTCGCGCTCGAGATCGGCGGCCTTGCGATAGGGGAATTTCTTCTTCGAGCCGCCGTTGCGGTCTACGATTCTCGAGCTTGCCGGAGCAGGGGGGGCCGACCGGGTACTGGCCTTGTCGGCGGCGGCTTCTTTCTCTTTCTGGACGAGAATCTGATAGGTCTCATAGTCGCCCTCGATGACCCGGGGGCGGTCCGCGCCCAGGACGATCAACCGGTCGGCTACCTGGTTGAGAAAGTAGCGGTCGTGGCTGACGACCAGGACCGTTCCCTCAAATTCGCGAATCGACCTTTCGAGAGCCTCGCACGACCAGATGTCGAGGTGGTTGGTGGGCTCGTCCATGACCAGCAGGTTGGCCGCCGTGGCACAGAGCCGCGCGAGCGCGGCCTTGGCCTTCTCGCCGCCCGAGAGCTGGCCGACCGTCTGGAACACGAGCTCGCCGGTCAGGCCGAAGCGAGCCAGCAGGTTGCGGACGTCGCCCTCCACCCATTCAGGGTCGTCCTCGGGCCAGACGGCCCGCACCACGGTCGTGCTCGGCGAGAGCGATTTCAGGTCCTGGTCGTGATAACCAACCTGGACCCTGTGGCCAAGCTTGACCTCGCCGCGATCGGCTTTCTCCTGGCCGATCAAGGTCTTGATCAGCGTGGTCTTGCCCGAACCGTTCGGTCCCATCACGCCCACGCACTGGCCGCGGAGGACCGCGACGTTCAGATCATGGAACAGGACCTGGTCGTAGGCCTTGGCCAGGTTCCGAGCCTCGATGACGATGTCGCCCGAGCGGTCGACCTCCTCAAAGCCCATCACGGGCCCGACGATCTCGCGCATCGTGTCAACCCGCTCGCGTTCCAGCTTCTCAAGCTTCCGTTCGCGGTCATGGGCCTGCTTGGCGCGCTGCCCTGCGCCATACTTGCGGATGTAAGCTTCGAGCTTCTCGGCCTTCTCCTCCTGCCGCCCGGCCTGCCGCTCCAGCACCTTGGCCTTCTCGGTGCGGAGCTTCCAGTACTGCGTGTAGTTGCCCGGGTAGACCTCGAGCTTTCCCTCGTGCAGCTCCCACGTCCTGGTGACGACCTTGTCAAGGAAATAGCGGTCGTGGCTGACCACGAGCATCGCCACCGGCTGCCGCGCCAGGTAGTTCTCCAGCCATTCCGTGGTCTCGATATCGAGGTGGTTGGAGGGCTCGTCCAGGAGCATGAGGTCGGGGCTCTCGAGCAAGAGCTTGGCGAGCATCAGCCGCGACTGCTGTCCACCAGAGAACGTGCGGGCCGGACGATTGAAGTCCGCTTCCGTGAACTGCAGTCCGCAGAGGATCTCCTCGACGCGATGATCGATCGAGTAGGCGTCCTGGTGGACCAGCCGCTCGTGAAGCTCGTCGTACCGGCGGGAGGCGCGGTCACGGTCCACCTGGTCGTCGGCCTCGGCCATCTCCTGGGCCGCTTCCTCGAGCTCGCGCTGCAGGTCCAGGAGCGAGGCCAGACCCGACCGGGCCACGTCCATCAGCGTCTCATCCGGCCCGAACTCGGGCTGTTGGACCAGCAGGCTCACTCGGATGCCGGGTCGGACGTGGACATGACCGTACTCCGGCGTCTCAATCCCGTCGAGCAGCTTCATGAGCGTGGTCTTGCCCGCGCCGTTGGGCCCGACCAGGCCGATCCGCTCACCGGCGCGAATCTCGAAGGCCAGATCGAGGAAAACGGGATCACCGGCGTACTGACGGCCAAGTCCTTGAGCGGAAATGAGAATCATGGGTTTGGTTCAACGGTGAGAAGCTACGGTGTGCTCGTGATCGATCCGGTCGCCCAGTCGTTGCCAGAGTTCCTCCCATCCAAGATAACTCCTTCCCGGGAAACCTGGATAGGCGTGAACCTTACCTGACCGCTCTGGATCACTTTGACGAACGCTCAACTGTCTTCTCCGAGAGTCTTCTTGGTTCTTAGCATATGGTGATAATGCTGGGCGAACCGGTGGGCCTCGTCGCGGACGTACTGAAGCAAGCGGAGGGCGAAGGAGCGGCGGCGGAGCACGATCGGGTCGGAGCGGCTGGGGACGTAGATCTCCTCCTCGCGCTTGGCCAGGGAGATGACGGTCGGCGGATTGACCTTGAGGGCCTCGAAGGCCGCCAGCGCCGCGCCAAGCTGGCCCTTGCCGCCGTCGATCAAAAGGATGTCGGGAAACGGCTCGTCGCGCTCCTGGAGACCCTGGATGCGCCGGGTGATCACCTCTCGGATCGAGGCGAAGTCATCCACGCCCTGCACGGTCTTGATCCGGTAGCGGCGGTAGCCGGGCTTGAACGGCAGCCCGTCAACGAACGTGACCAGCGAGCCGACCGTCTCGGTTCCTCCCAGGTGGGCGATGTCCACGCCGTCGATGGTGCGCGGCAGTGAGTCAAGGCCGAGCACGCGCTTCAGCCCCTTGAGGCCCTTGCGAGGATCGACGTAAAAAACCTCGGGCTGGGCGTGCTTGGCCAGGTCGCCACGCAGGCTCAGGTTTTGCAGGGCTTTGATCTCGTCACGCAGCCGCGCAGCCTTCTCGAACTGGAGCCCCTTGCTGGCCTCGCGCATCTCCTCCTCGATCTCCTGGAGCACGACCTCTTTCTTGCCGTCGAGGAACAGACGCAGCCGTTGAATGTCGCGACGGTACGTTTCCCGATCGATCCGCAGGTTGCAGGGCGCTGTGCATTGATTGATCGACGCTAGCAGGCAAGGCCGGAACCACCGCCAGCGCGCGTCGTCCTCCTCGATGTCGAGGGAGCAGGTGCGGAACTTGAAGATCCGCTGCAAGACCTGGATCGCTCCGCGCAGGCTCTTGGCCCGGGGAAATGGGCCGTAGAGCTTGACGCCCGAGTCCTTGGGTTCGCGGGTGAAGTTGACTCTCGGAAAATCCTCGCCGGTGGTGATCTGGAGATAGGGGAAGCTCTTATCGTCTTTGAGGTCGTGGTTGTATTTCGGCTGGATGTCCTTGATCAGCCGAGCCTCCATCAGCAAGGCATCGACCTCGCTATCGGCAACCAGGTGGTCGATATCCGCCACCTCATCGATCCAGTCGCAGATTCGGCGGTCCTGCGCGGCGGTCTTGTGAAAGTACGAACCGGCCCGCGCGCGGAGGTTCTTGGCCTTGCCCACGTAGATGACCCGGCCCTGGGCATCCTTCATCAGGTAGAGGCCCGGGGCGGTGGGAAACGACCTGACTTTTTCGGCGGGGGCAACGTTTGTTTGGGTGTCGGGGTCGGCCATGCGCGCCTCGCTTATCCGTCAGCGATCGGACTTCTCCCGGGACTTCGCTCAACTGGGCTGGAGACTTGAAGCGCGCTCCACGATCCAGCGCGAGCAGAGCTTGGAAACCGAGACGCCCGATGCAGCCGCCTCTTGTTGGATCGCCTTCAGGTCCCTGCGAGGGATCGCAACGGTGATCTGCTTCAGTTCGGGCTCACGCCGCAGGGTATAACTTGCGCTGTAAGGACGGCCTTCATCAAAGGTGACCCGGACGCCTGAGCTCAGGACGAGATACTGCTGGGGCCCTGACGTCACTCCGCCGTCGACTCGGATGGCGGAATTGTCCAAGAAGCCGCGAAACTCCTCGAAGGTCGTCTCGCCTGTGGGCCACCAGCCGGCCAATCCCTGGAATCCGGGTAACTTGATAGCGTGAGAATGAAAGTGAATAACGATGGACACCAGACACGGACTTTCCGCCTCGGACGATCGATAGAAGGTTAGCTCCAGCGACCCATATTTCCAGATATGGGGATTCCTCTGAGCAGAGACTGCCTCTGGCTCACCTAAGAGTTCGTGGACTTCATCCTTCGACATTCCGCAGTGAAGCATCCCCAGTTGTCCGGTTTTGAGGAACTCAACAAAAGATGGCATCACTTCCTCTACCATCAGCTCACGGCCGCAAGACCTCGGGAGCGCAATGCTCAGGTCGCCCTCTGGACGTATTCTTCGATATCCCGCCTCATCTGGTCAAGCCGGCTCGCGGATTCGGCCTTGGCGTCGGCGAGATGGTCGGGGCTCTTCACCTCGGTCCGAGCAAAGAGATAGAACTTGATCTTCGGCTCGGTTCCCGAGGGGCGGGCCGCGAATCGAACGCCCGGCAGCTCGGTGTGAAAGATCAAGAGATCGCCGGAGGGTTGGGGCAGGGGGCGAGTGCTCCGAGAGCCGGCCAGATCTCGAATTTCGTGGTTCTTGTAGTCAAGGACCTCAGTGACAGCAAGTCCGGCAATGGTCCGCGGCGGGTCGGTCCGAAATGACTTCATCAGCGCCCGGATCTTGTCAAGACCCTCGCGGCCCTTGAACGTCTTGTTGATCAGGTGCTCGCCATGGTGGCCGACGTCGACATACAGGTCGTCGAGGTATTCCATGACGGTCTGTTTGCGATCTTTCACAGTGGCCGCCAGCTCGGCGAAGAGTAACGCGGCCACGGCGGCGTCCTTATCACGGGCGTAGGTTCCCTTCAAGTACCCGTGAGATTCCTCGAACCCGAAAAGGAAGCCCGCGGGCCCGGCCTGATCGATCCGCTCGCCAATCCACTTGAAGCCGACGAGCAAGTCGTCCTCGGTTCGGATTCCCTCGCGCTCGGCGAGCGCCCTGGCCATCTGGGAGGTGACCAGCGTCGTGACCAGGTAGTGATCCCTCCGCAGCCGGCCCAGGGCCTCGGTTTCTTTCATGACGAAAGCCGCCAGGAGGACGCCGATCTGGTTGCCGTCGAGGGTCGTCCAGTCTCCTCTGGGATCGCCGCTGCGGGGAATTCCCACGCCAATGCGGTCGGCGTCCGGGTCACTGGCGAGCACGAGATCGGCGCCGGTGGCCTTGGCCTCGACAATGGCCGCCTCGAGTGTCCGGGGATTCTCGGGATTGGCCACATGCTCGGGAACGTTGGGGAAGTCGCCGTCGGGGGTCCGCTGCGAGGCAAGAATGTTCACCCGCCGGAAGCCCGCGGTCTCGAGAGCCGTAGCCACGGAGGTCTCGCCGACTCCGTGCAGCGGGGTGTAGACGATGGAGAGATCGCGCGCATGGCTGACCGACTCGCCGACCACGGCCGCGATATAGGCCTCGTCCACCTCTCGGCCCACCGCGACGATCCGGCCCTCGGCCAGCGCTTGCTGGAAGGGAACCTCCGGGATCTCGCGATCCGACGCCGCCTTGACGCATTCGATAATCCCCTGGTCGGATGGGGGAATCACCTGGCCGCCCGTCGGTCCATAGCACTTGAAGCCGTTGTCTGAAGGTGGATTGTGCGAGGCCGTGATCATGATCCCGGCGTCGCACCGAAGGTGCCGGACGGCAAAGGAGAGCAGGGGGGTGGAGCGGGCTTCCGGGAACAAGAATACCTTGAATCCGGCGGCGGCCAGCACCCGGGCGCAAAGCTCTCCAAACTCCGGCGAGTTGTGGCGCGAGTCGCGCGCAATCACACACGAACGGGGCTCATCTCGTCCCTTGTGGGCTGTCACATAGTCGGCCAGGCCGCGGGCGCTCTCGGCGATCGTCCGTGCGTTGAGCACATTCGTCCCGACCGGGTACATCACGCCTCGCCGTCCGCCGGTGCCGAATTCGAGGACCGCGAAGAACGCGTCGTCGAGGACTTTCCACCGGCCCTCGTCGATGTCCTGAAGCAATCGCGGCCAGTAATGGGTAAAAGGGGTCTCGGTTAACCAACGGCGAATTGCGGCCGCGGCCGCGGCGGAAAGCTCTGAGGACGACTCGGCCTGGGCCACCTTGGCGAGCGCATCGTCGACTGTGATCATGGTGTCTGTACTCCGCGCCAGGGCTCTCGAGATCGTTCCCAAGGCTAACCCTATCGGCTGAAGGGAGCAAGCTAGCCGAGAGCCGCCAGCGCTAGGAAACGGCACGGCCACGGAGGCTGAAGGGAACCAGTTCGGTCGTCGTAAAGTCCTACTTTAGAAAAACTTTTGCAAAAAGCCCTGGTCGATTTTCGTTGTAAATTGCGGCTTTTTTGTAAGTTCGTCTTGACAGTGGATGCAGCCGGTAAGTACTTCCCCCCCGCTCATTCAGCGGAGCAGGCAGGCAGCCGCCCTGGCCGCGGAATATAACCTGCTCGCTTACGGTGAGTTGGGTCTGCGCCAATGGCCCTGAAGCGACTCCCTGGCCGATCCGGCACGCAACTTGCTTTTCCACCCCACGCCGGTCCAAGAGCGACAACCATTCAATCGCAGATTCTTCCTGAAGTCGCCACGGGCCTTTGCCAAGATCTCCGAGGGAAAGAGGAGATCGCCAAACGCGACCGGGAGCGAGTGCCCTGGTCGAAAGCCGATAGACAGGGAGGTCTGCCATGCCCCGGCCACGTTTCCGACGATCGCTCCGCTTCGAGACTCTGGAATCACGCGAGTTGTTGTCGGGCGGCATCGCCGCACCCACAGGCCAAGAGCAATACATGCTCGAATTGATCAACCAGACCCGGATGAACCCTCAGGCTGCCGCCGTCCGTGTCACGAGCAACCTCACTCCTGATATCTTGTCCACGCTGGCTTATTACAACGTTGATCCAAACGCGACCGAGCAGGCGATCGCAAGCGTTCCAGCCAAGCCTCCCCTGGCCTGGAACCCCGATCTGGCCGCCGCGGCCCAGGCCCACAGCCAGGACATGGCCACGAACCAGTTCCAGTCGCACACCGGGTCCGACGGATCAACGGCCGACCAGCGCATGCAGCAAGCGGGATATGCCAACGCCAGCTCGACCGGCGAGAATGCTTTTGCCTACGCGACCTCCATCGACGAGGCGATGCAGGCATTTCTCATCGACTGGGGCGTCCCCGATCAGGGCCATCGCACCAACATCCTCCAGCCCAACGTTTCCTCGAGCGACGCCTACCAGTCCGTGGGTATCGGGATTGCCACCACCACGCCCAACTCCACAGTCGGCCCACTGGTGATCACCCAGGACTTCGGAAGCCAGCCCAACCAGCCAGCAGAGCTCGTGGGCGTGGCCTACAACGACAATCAGCAAACAGGCATGTACGCGATCGGTGAAGGCCAGGGCGGAGTGCAGATCGACGCCACGAACCTTGTCACGGGGCAGACCATGTCCACGCAAACCTGGAGCACGGGCGGATACCAGATCGCGCTCAGTCCCGGTCAGTACCAGATCACCGCAAGTGTCAACGGTACGGTCTTCCAGACCCTGCCGGTAACGATCGGAAACGTGAACGTCGAGCAGGACTTCGTTCTCAGCAATACCTGGGACGGTCGTTCTCGCGACCAGGTGATCAACTCCCTGGTTCCGAGTGCGACGACGTCACAACCCACCGCCCCCGTTTCAACCCCGTCACAACCCACCGCCCCCGTTTCAACCCCGTCACAACCCACCGCCCCCGTTTCGACCCCGTCACAACCCACCGCCCCCGTTTCGACCCCGTCAC
>JBAUOX010000594.1:0-2755 GCA_049579985.1 Isosphaeraceae bacterium
CCCGCCGTCGCGCGTTGAGCAAGACGCGCCGCCTGTTGCATGAATCCTTGCCCGACCCAGCCGAGCCCGATCACACCTAGCCGCCGCTTCCCCGCGACCGCCGGCTTACGTCTGAACTGCAGCGGCAAAACGGCCGATCGTTGGGAGTGAGTGGGTTATGTGGTAGCATGATGCTTGCTTTGTGCAGCAGCGAACCCTCAGGATTTCCGCTTTGAAACCGGGGATCAACGTTGAAAAGGAATCCAGTCATCCGGGCGTTGCAAGCGGGCAAGCCGCAGATCGGCACATGGCTGTCTCTGGGCAGCGTGGCGGCGGCGCGGTTCATGGCCCGCACGGGGTTTCCCTGGCTCACCGTGGACATGGAGCATACCCACACGGACATCCAGACCGCGGCGATGATGTTCGGCGCCATCGCCGACGCCGGCTGCGTGCCGCTGGCCCGCGTTCCGGCAGGGAAACACGAGTGGATCAAGATGGTGCTGGACTGTGGCGCGATGGGCATCGTGGCGCCGATGGTCATGGACGCCGCCGAGGCACGAGCCATCGTCGCGGCAACCAAGTACGCGCCGCGGGGCAATCGCTCGGTCGGCGGCGGCTTCCACGCGATCAACTACGGCGCCACCGCCGAAGAGTATTACCGTCACGCCAACGACGAGATCCTGGTCGTCATCCAGACCGAACACATTCGAGCCGTCGATGTGGCCGATGAGATCTACGCCGTGCCGGGCATCGACGCCATCTTCATCGGACCCAACGACCTGGCCTATTCGATGCGCTCACCCGACGAAGCCATGCCCTCGAAGGAGGTGTTCGAGGGAACCCTGACGCGGATCCTCCAGGCCGCCCAGCGCCATCGAGTCCCCTGCGGACTTCATGTCCTCACGGCCGAAGATGCCCTGCGGCGTGCCCGGCAGGGCTTCCAGTTCATCGCCGTCGGCAGCGAGCTCAAGTTCATGCTCGACGGCGCGGCCGGCGCCGTAGGTCAGATTGATCCTGGTGAAGTGGAAGCGGACCTGGCGAAGTATTGAGAGTGTCAGACCTCCACCAGGCTCCGCACCCGCTCGAGCCCGCGCTTGGCGACGGTTTCAGGGTCGCACTCCCAGAGGTCGTGGTTGAACAGCTCGAGAGAAAGCGGGCCGTGGTAGCCGATGGAACGGAGGCTGGCAATCATTTTCGGCAGATCGGCGATTCCGTCGCCAACCATGACGCGGTCGTAGTCGGTTTGCGTGAGCGGGTCGGGATCGGCGGGCACGTCGTTGATGTGGAAGTTGGCCAGCCGGCCGCCGGGAAGCTGGAGCAGATCGTCAATCGAATTGCCGCCGCGAATCATGTGGAAGACATCGGCGACGACGGTCGCCTGATCCTCACACCCAGCGACCAGGCTCAGCGATCTGGCCCACCGGGAGTGGTGGAGACCACTGCCCGGACCAGTATGTACAAGCCCGAGAAACGCGGAGTTCAAGCAGCCAGAAACCGTCCGAGCGAGGACAGAAAGTGTCGCCAGCGCGTTGAGCTGGGTATCCATATCCTGAACAGATGGACCGTAAAATGTCTAGAAATGTCTAGATAACGCGGAGTTCAAACAGACAAAACGCCCCGAGCGAGCCGGTAGGGTGCGTCGAGCTTGCGATGACGCACCGCCCAGCGTCCCGGTGCGTCTTTGTGACGCACCCTACTACTTGCTGGCGCCCGGGAAACATGGTTTGCTCCCAACGTTCCTCGGGCACCTGTTCTCGCGCCCCACGCCTCACGCCCCTTGGCGCCGGCCGGAAATTGGGTTTGTTTTTCCTGCTCGATTCGGCCTTCGTTCGTCCTAAGTTACAATATGCCAATCATTAACGCGACGGACAAATTGGCTTCGTTTTGGCGCTTTTCTATCACCGCCAGCTCCCTAGCTTCGGGCTCACTGGCCATTATGCTTTCGCTCCACGCTCCACGCCTCACGCTCCACGACGCCAGACCAGCGGGGTCAGATCGTGCGCAAACCCTCCCTCGCTGGCTACTGCCAGACACCGACAGCCGAATTGGGAAAGACCGAACGGGACCCGATCTCGACGATCGGCCCCTCTATTTCAGTATGTCACCGAATCGGGCGATCCTGTCGGAAAGATCAAACTTTTATGGGCGATTGCCAGTTGGTGCGCCAGGACGGGTGGCAGGCGGCCATTTTCGGAGGGCGCAACCGTCCCAGGCTGCTCATGGTTGCGCACCAACTGGCGAGCGCCTCCGAGGTGACTTCTTGGTAGAACGGAATTCATTCCGTTTTTCCGTTGCGTTGGTTCCGTTTGAGCAAGCGAATCGATCGGCGGGGAAGAAACGGAATGAATTCCGTTCTACGGCGCCGAGGCCACGGGTCCTGGGGAAGAGTCAGAACTGGCTCATGGTTGCGCACCAACCGCCCAGCCGTGGGGCGGAAGGACAACCCACTTTCTGGCACCAAGGAAACGTGGCCCCTTGCGTCTGCCAGGTAACACGGAGGCAGGAGCTCCGTAGGGCCTTCTTGCTCCCGATCTGCTCTCTGGTAAAATGTATACCTGATCGGCCCATGCATGCTGGTGTCGTCGTGATGGCGTCGCGTCGCGTGGCATCCCGCGACATCAAGAACCCGCAAGGGCCTGAGCCTTCGGTTCGTCCCTCTACTCCGCGTAGGTGATCGCTCGGCATGGCCAAGAAACCGTCTCCCGAAAAGCCCGCGCCGTCGAGCCTGCTTCCCGGTTTCCAGCACCTCATTCCGAGCGCCGCGGCCGCTCCTCTG
>JBAUOX010000595.1:0-21838 GCA_049579985.1 Isosphaeraceae bacterium
GCTCGAGGTGGCGCTGTGCGTCGCGGCCTACAACCTGGTGCTGCTCGTGGAGCTCTCGCCGGCCCTCTTCGAGAAGTGGCGGTCGAGCCCGAGCACACGCCTCAGGGCGTGGTCGGAGCGCGGCCTCCGCTTCGTGGACCGCGGACTCGTCTGGATCCTGGCGCTGGGGATCCTCCTGCCGACCATGCACCAGTCGTCGCTGGGAACGATGATGCTCCTGCCGGGGCCCCGGATGCACCCGCTGTGGTTCACGCCGTGGCTCCCGTTCCTGTTCCTCGTGAATTGCATCGTGATCGGGTACGCCGTGGTGGTGCTCGAGGCGAGCTTCTCGGCGGCTGTCTTCGGCCGGCGGCGCGAGACCGCGATGCTCACCTCCCTCTCCAGGGTGGCGGCATGGGTCGCGCTGTGCTGGGTGGCCTTCCGCCTCGTCGAGGTCGCGGTGGCGGGCAAGCTCCCGCTCGTCGCGAGCGCGACGGGGATCGCCTTCCTGGCCGAGGTCCTGCTCGCCGCGGCGGGCGCCGCGATCCTGCTCTCCCAGGAGCGCTGCGCGCGGCCCCTGTGGCAGGTGCGCGCCGCGATTCTCCTGTTCCTGGCCGGCGCGCTCTTCCGGATCAACACGTACATGGTCGCCTTCAGCCCGGGGCCGCAGTGGTCCTACTTCCCCGCATTGCCCGAGCTCCTGATCACATTCGGAATAGTCGCGTTCGAGGTCGTGCTGTACATCGTGGCCGTCAAGACCTTTCCAATCCTGAGCGGCGCCGCTTCTGCGGTGGCCCAGCACTAGTGGTGATTCCATGAGCAAGACTATCACCATCGATCCGATCACCCGAATCGAGGGCCACCTGCGGATCGACGTGGAGGTGGACGGAGGCAAGGTCCGGGACGCCTGGGCCTCGGGCCAGATGTGGCGCGGCATCGAGCTCATCCTCCTGGGCCGGGACCCGCGTGATGCGTGGCTGTTCGCCCAGCGCATCTGCGGCGTCTGCACCACGGTGCATGCCATCGCCTCGGTGCGGGCCGTGGAGAATGCCATCGGCCTCGAGATTCCGCGCAACGCCCAGTACATCCGCAACCTGATCGTGATCGCCCACGCGCTCCACGACCACATCGTTCAATTCTACCACCTCTCGGCCCTGGACTGGGTGGACGTCGTCTCGGCGCTCCGGGCGGACCCCGCGAAGGCATCCACCCTTGCCGAAAGCCTTTCCCCCTGGCCCCACAACAATCGCCTCCAGCTCCAGGCGGTCAAGGACAAGCTCGCCGGCTTCGTCGCCGGCGGCCAGCTCGGAATCTTCACCAACGGTTACTGGGGTCATCCGGCCATGAAGCTGCCGCCGGAGGTGAACCTTCTCGCCGTCGCTCACTACCTCCAAGCGTTCGAATATCAGCGCAAGGCGAACCAGGTGGTCGCCATCCTCGGGAGCAAGACCCCGAATATCCAGAACCTGGCGGTCGGAGGCGTGGCCAACGCCATCAACCTCGATGGCGAGTCCACGCTCAACATGGAGAAGCTCTTCAAGATCAAGGACCTCCTGGACGAGATGTCGGGCTTCATCACACAGGTCTACCTCCCGGACGTTTGCGCCATCGGGGCGCTCTACGCCGACTGGCTCCCGTACGGCGCCGGGGTGAAGAACTATCTCGCCGTGCCCGACCTGCCCCTGGACACCAAGGGGAGCGAGTTAGACCTGCCTGGTGGCACGATCTTCGGCGGCGACCTCTCGACCGCCAAGGCCATCACGAGCTTCGAGGATCCCTACTTCAAGGAGAACGTCACCGAGTGCGTCGCCCACTCGTGGTACGAGGGCGACGCCACAAGGCACCCGTGGGAGGGCGAGACCGTCCCGCATTACACCGACTTCGACCCGCATGGCAAGTATTCGTGGGTCAAGTCGCCCCGGTTCGGGGGCAAGACGATGCAGGTAGGGCCCCTCGCGCAGGTCCTTGTGGGCTACGCGACCGGCCACGAACCCACGAAGCGATGGGCCGATCACGCCCTGGCCAAGGCGGGCGAAATAGCCAAGACGAAGCTCACGCCGCAGGTCCTCCACTCCACCCTCGGGCGGCACCTGGCCCGCGCGGTCCGGGCCGCGGTGATCTGCGAGCTGGCGCTGAAGCACTGGCACCTCCTGATGGACAACATCGGCAAGGGCGACACGGCGATCTTTAACGAGCCGGTCTTTCCCAAGGGCGAACAGCGCGGGTTCGGGTTCCACGAAGCCCCGCGCGGGACCCTCTCTCACTGGATCGTGATCCGCGACGGCAAGATCGCCAACTATCAGGCCGTCGTCCCCACCACGTGGAACGCGGGCCCGAGGGACGACAAGGACCAGAAGGGTCCGTACGAGGCCTCGCTCATCGGCAACCCGGTGGCGGATCCGGAGCGGCCGCTCGAGGTGCTCCGGACAGTGCACTCTTTCGACCCGTGCCTCGCGTGCGCGATCCACACGGTGGACGTGGAGGGGAACGAGCTCGCGACGGTTCGGACGGACGATTTATTCACAAGGAGTCTCCGGTGAGCGACGGAGCGCCCAGGCGAGTTGCCGTCCTTGGGCTCGGAAACGTCCTCCTGGGGGATGACGCCCTCGGGCCCTACGCCGTGCGACTCCTCGAGGCCCGCTACGAGCTTCCAGAGCGGGTCCCGGTGCTGGATCTCGGGACTCCGGGCCTGGACCTCTTTCCCTACTTCGAGGAAGCCGACGCGTTGATCCTCGTGGACACCGTGCGGTCGGAAGCACCCCCCGGCACGCTCCGACTGTACCGGCGCGACGAGATCCTGAAGCACCCGCCCCGGCCCCGGGTGAGCCCGCACGATCCCGGGCTGAAGGAGACGCTGCTGTCCCTGGAGTTCGCGGGGCGCGGCCCGCGCGAGGTGCTTCTCGTGGGTGTGGTCCCCGAGCGCACGGGACAGGGCGTCGGGTTGAGCGATCCCGTTCGCGCAGCCCTTCCGGCGGTGCACGCGGAGATCCTCCGGGAGCTCGACAGACTCGGGGTTCCCGCGATCCAGCGCCGCGCGCCGCGGCCCCCCGACATCTGGTGGGAGCGTTGACCGCGATGGCCCCTCCGTCCGATCGGGAGTCCTCCTCGTTCTGGCCCGCGCTGGAGAAGGCGCTCGTCATCCTTGTCGCGCTCCACAGCGCCGCGATCGGAGTGGGCGCACTCGTCGCAACGGAGTGGGGCCTCCGATTCAGTGGCTTCCCCGGAGCGTCGCCCCTGTTCTTCCCCAGGCAGGTGGGCGTCTTCCACCTCGTCGTGGCCTGCGCCTACCTGATCGAATACTTCCGGTACCGGGGAGTTGTGGTACTGGTCACCACCAAGGCGATCGCCTTTTTCTTCCTCGTGACGATGATGGCGGTGGACCGCTTGCCTTGGGTCGTTCCGATCTCCGCCCTGGGGGACGGCCTGATGGCCGTGGCCGTGCTCGCCGTCCACCTGCGGGTTCTGCGGCCCCGTTAGTACTACAGCGCTGGATTGGAGCTCCTGGAACCGGGCTCACAAGCCTGAAGCGCAAGCGAAGGGCATTGAACGATATGCATTTTTCAAATGCCCTTCGCTTGCGCTTCAGGCTGGTTGCAAGTCCGGGCCGTCGCCGTCTCGGTTAACCACCAGTCAACCACCAGTCCCAGGCCGTCGAGTCCTCCTGCCGGGTCCGGACCGACGACGTCTCCAGCTCCTCGAACACCTCCTGGGCACGATCGCAGCCGGCGCGCAGGGTGAGCGTGATGTGGTCGATCATGTCGCGCTTGAGGCCGGCGGCCTCAGGATCGCGCAGCAGCGCTTTGAAGCAGATCTGGTTCAGCATCCGGAGCGCGTCGCAGACCTGCTGGCCAGGATACCCCTCCTGGAACCGGCGCTCGGCCAGATCGCCGCAGTACGCCGCAAACACGGCACGCTCCCGCGTACGCACGGCGTTCTTCAGGTTGCGCAGGAGTAGCTTTTTGCTCCAATCGAACTGGTCAGCGTCGATGTTCTGATAGGCCGGAAAGCGCTGGCGCCCGTCGGGGCCTGTCATGCGCCGCGTGAACTCATCGCCGATCTCCTTCTCATGCTTCTCCAGGATCTCGTGGATCCGGAGGTTGCTCCGGAGCTCGACCTGCTTCATGGCGGCATGGTTGCGGCGGTTCCACTCCAAGGGATCCATTTTCCGGTTCTCGGTCAGGAAAGGCATGCGCCGCAGGATCTCGAGGCGCGGCCGAGGCTCCCAGGCGAGCATTGCGCGGCTCCAAGCCGCGTTCACGGTCAACTGCTGGTCGATGTACTCCGCCATCCAGGTGCGCTCGAACGGGCGCTCTCCCAGCACGCGTCCCAGGAGATTTTGTACCCGGATCCCCGGACCGCACAGCGGCTTGGGCATGAACAGGGGCTTGACGCGGTCCCCGAGATACTCGCGGGTGGCGACCTTAAACAGCTCGAGGTGGGACACGGCGCCGTTGGGGCTTGCGATCACGACCTGCTCGGGCGCCAGGGCTGGGAGTCGGTCGATCAGGCATGAGAAGAAGCGAGGCACCTCATGCACGTGGAGGTACGGAATGGCGGACTGCCCCTTGCCGCCCAGCACGCGGTGATTCCACCGGCTCGAGAGCCACGTGTCCAGGAACATGTAGAGCGGCGGGTACTCGCACCAGTCGGAGAAAAGGGCGGCGAAGCGGACGATGACCGAGCGGAAGACATCGCGGTATTCAGCGAGCATGTCCTCGCCGATCCTCTTGGTCTTCGCGTAGATGTGCTTTCCGTCGGCGAGGCTCGTCTCGGTCAGGGCGGCCGCGGGCGCGGGGAAGGCGCTCGCGGCCACCGAGCTCGAGAAGATGAAGTGCCGGGTACCCACGAGCCCGCTCAGGTCGAGGATGTTGCGCAGCCCCTCCACGTTGGTGCGGTAGTACTCGGGGTGCTGCTCGCCGGTGAAGTCGTAGTAAGCGGCCAGGTGGATCACGATCTCGGCGCCGCCCTCGGCGGCGATCTGTCTGAAGACCGCCTCGATGGCTCTGCGGTCGGCGATGTCCGCCTGGAACCACCTGATGTTCGGGTGGACCGGGGCCTCGGAGCGCGCCTGGGACCGTCGGGCGAGGCCATAGATCTGGAAATCCTCCTTGAAGGCGGCGAGGAGGCGGCGTCCCACGAAGCCCGAAGCACCGGTGATGATGATCCGCCGCAGGGACATCTGCTTCATCCCCCGAGGACGACGGCGTCGCCCTGGATCCGGACCGGTTCGCTCCGGAGAGCGTGGCTCGGCGGCCCGGCCACCACCACCCCGCCGGCGCCGTAGACCCCGCCGTGGCACGGACAGTTGTAGGTCTCCGTCCCCTGGCTCCAGCGCACCTCACACCCCATGTGGGTGCAGAGGAGCGACCGGGCCGTCACGCCCTCCGCCGTGCGGAGAACCTCCACCGGATGTCCTCCGTAGACGACGCGGACGCGGACACCTACGGGGAGGTCCGAGATGGGGATGCGCACCTTGCAGGCACCGGAAGAAGGGCTCGGAGAACAGGCGCCGAGCCCCATCGCGAGCGCGGCCCCCGCCGCTCCGCCCAGCACCCGGAGCGCCGCTCGCCGTTCGATGGAGACCCCGCCCTTCATGACCGTCCTCCTCCACGGGCCGCGATCCGCGGCGGGATCGCCCAGCGGAATGGCAACCCCCGTGCCCGTCCAGTATCCTAGTCCTCAAACCGGCGTGATGAAAGGCGTTTCGGGACATCACCCCTGGGTTTTCAGCCCTGCACAGAAGACGCTCCCGAGGTGCATGTCATTTTCGGGTGGTCGCCGCTCCGAATTCCATCGTTCCCGTTGCTGTCTTATTTCATAGGCTAATCTTGGAGAACTTCGATAGCAGTACCAGCATCGGTAACAAGATGAGTCCAGACGCGGAGGTCTTGGCTGAGCAATGGCCTGAGGGCGTCGCTCTTGATACTCAAGGTTGCAGTTCGACTCGACGGGCCGGAAATCAGCACTATGTATCTGCCGCCTTTTTTACAAATCTCGATGAGTTCGCTTATCTCGAACAGCGTGACCGCTCGGATGCCGCAATCGATCAGGATCGGCTTCGAGTTTGAGTAGGGACGGAATAACACGTCGCCGACCCAACCTTCCATCTTAAGAGCATCAAACCCCGAGGAGGAGTACTGCTTCATGAACTGGAAGAGTTGGCCGCTCTCATTGTTTGAGCTTGCATGAGATGTTATTATGATGTCAATATTATGTTTTTCGTCGAACGATTCCCTGACACCGGGCAGCCTGACAACCCCTTCATAATCCCCAGTTCGGACAACCGCCTCGGAAAAAAGCCCGACGTACCCGACATTGGTTGCTGCTTCGTTGAAGAAACTGAACATGGCGACGGGAGCTGAGATGGGCTCGCGGACGGAGAAGCCCGAGGTCAGGGCATGAAAGACGAGATCAGGAAGGTCGTTCTCCGACTTCAAGAGTCGCCCGAGCTGCCTGGCGACCATCATCAGCGTATTGCCGGAACCCAAGCCGACATGGACCTCGTCCTTCCTGGAACCCAATTCTTTGATGAGCGAGAGCGTCAACTCAGCCCCGGCTGAGGCTACTTGTTCGAGCGCACCCGGACCTTGGACGTTCAAGACCTGGACGTTGCCGAGCTTAGCCTTATACCTGTCGGCGATTCTCTGGGCCAGCAGTTCGTTTCTGGGCGGTCGCAGCACCAGGAAACCGCGCCGCATCCCTTCCTGGAGTATCGGGTAGACTCTTTCGCGGGTGATATCATTCCTCCCAAGCTCACTCTGGGCCCAGGCGGCTACTGCGGTTGCACTCGCTTTCCCGTGGGTCAGGAAGCGAGAGCATATAGCAAAAATTATGCTGTCATCCATATCAAATCTACATATTGAGTCCGGGTATCACTGCGTCAGTCCGATTTCTCAATTACAATCGGGTCGTCTTCCCCGTAACCGTGATGACGGTCCACAGTGCCGGTCTTTGCCGCAAACCGTATTCCGTAAGTTGTTGCAGGAAAAGGATTTAGTGTTGACTTCCGCGGGAAGCGTGCGTATAAATCAGTGAGGGTGAGATCGACGCGGTGCAGCCGTGAAATCTCACCTCCCTCCCGACCATGCTTTGCCGAGAGGCTTGAGATCACCAGTAAGGATACGCGCCATCGGCTGGTGCACAACCACTACCTAGTCGGGATGACTCGACCCGATAGTTTTAAGACTACCCGAAATCTGAAGAATCAACTACCCCTGGTACTATAGCGCCAAGTCAGACGACTGTAGTTGGTGTAAGTCACTAAGCATCTAAGTAGTTGTTCGTGAATTCGCTGAGAAAGCGTCAGCCCTGAGATTGGGCGAATTGTGCAAGCTGACAGCCGATCCTGAGGCAACGTCAGACGGGATTGACGCACAACCGACGGAGCCAAGCCAATGGACGCAACAAGGCCGAGACGTACAAGATGCATGGCTAGACGGGTCTGGTACGCCCACTGGCGGCAGCTACGATTCGCTCGGTTCATGGGAGTCATCAACCGGTTTTCCGCCTGCCCGATTGCGGCGCTGAATTCGGGGAGGCATAATTGGGGTTTCTGCGCCGCCGCGTGTCAAGTGAACTCGGACCTTCTCCTTGGCTCCTGAACAAGTGTCATACGGGGGGTTGAAATGCCAACCGATGCGAGAGATCAGCCATGGACCTCCGAGACGAACGAGATCGCCGCGCGGGCCCGCTCGTCCGGGGAAGAACGGCCGGCTGAGGCCGCCGAGAAACCGCTGCCGCTGAGTGGCATTCGCGTCGTCGACGTCGGCACATTCCTCGCGGGACCCTACGCGGCATCGATCATGGGCGAGTTCGGCGCGGAGGTGCTGAAGGTCGAGCACCCCATTGGAGGCGACCCCATGCGCCGGTTCGGCGCACCGACGAAACGCAGCGATGCCACGCTCGCATGGCTGAGCGAGGCACGCAACAAGAAGTCAGTGACGATCGACCTGCGCAGGCCCAGAGGTGCCGAGCTTTTCATCAAGCTGGTTTCGAAGTCTGACGTCCTTGTGGAGAATTTCCGCCCCGGCACGATGGAGGAATGGGGCCTCGGTTGGAAGGTGCTGAGCGAGGCCAATCCGGGGCTCGTGATGTTGTGCGTTTCGGGATATGGGCAAACCGGGCCGTACCGCCGCCGCCCCGGTTTCGCGCACATCGCGCATGCCATCGGCGGGCTCTCCTATCTGGCTGGTTTCCCCGGCGAGACGCCCGTTGTCCCCGGTACCGCCCCGCTGGGCGACTACATGTCCAGCCTGTATGGAGCGATCGGCGTGATGCTGGCGCTGCGGCACAAGGCCAAGACCGGCTACGGTCAGGTCGTCGACGTCGGCATCTACGAAGCGGTCTTCCGTCAGCTTGATGAGCTGGCCGCCGCCTACGGCATGTTCGGCAAGATCCGCGAGAGGGAAGGGTCCGACAGCTTCGTCGCCGTGCCTCACGGCCACTTCCGCACCAAAGAGGGTAAGTGGGTCGCGATCGCCTGCACGACCGACAAGATGTTCGAGCGGCTGGCCGAGGCAATGGAGCGCCCGGAACTGGCGTCGAGCAGTCAGTACGGCGAGCAGCGGAAGCGGCTCGCGGCCCGCGACGAGGTAAAAAAAATCGCCGCCGAGTGGGCCCTCTCGCTCACGCGCGAGGAACTGTTGGAGAGATGCATTGCCAGGGAGGTGCCCGTTGGCAAGCTCAACAGCATTGCCGATATCTTCGAGGACGAACATTTCAAGGCGCGCGGCAACCTTGCGGAAGTGGAAGTAGAAGGGCTCGGCAGAGTAGTCGTGCCCAACGTCGTCCCCACGCTGTCCGAGACGCCAGGGCGCATCGCCAATCTTGGGCCGCCGCTCGGCAACGCGACCTACGAGGTGATGCGAGAGCTGCTCGAACTCTCGGGTGCCGAGATTGCCAGGTTGCGGCAGCAAAGGATCATCTAGCATGAATCAGCAACACTCGGACGATCTGCCGCTGACCGGCATCCGCGTCATCGATGTCGCCACCGTGATCGCGGCGCCGTACTGTGCGTCCCTCCTCGGGGAATTCGGCGCCGAAGTGCTGAAAGTGGAACATCCGGTGGGTGGCGATGCCTGCCGGAACTTCGGCACGCCGACCAGCCGCGGAGACACGCTGACATGGATGAGCGAGGCGCGCAACAAGAAGTCGGTGACCATCGACCTGCACCGCCCTGAGGGCGTCGGGCTCTTCAAAGCGCTGGTCGCGAAGACCGATATCCTCTGTGAGAATTTCCGCCCGGGGACTTTGGAGAAATGGGGGCTCGGCTGGCAGGTGCTGCACGAGATCAACCCCGGACTGATCATGCTCCGCGTTTCGGGCTACGGGCAATACGGTCCCTACAAGGACCGGCCCGGCTTCGCCCGCATCGCCCACGCCGTCGGCGGCCTCGCGTATCTCTCCGGCATGCCCAAGGGCATACCCGTCACGCCCGGCTCGACGACGCTGGGCGATTATCTGTCCGGCCTTTTCGGCTGCGTCGGCGTCCTGCTGGCCTTGCACTACAAGGAGAAGACGGGCCGCGGCCAGTACATCGACACCGCGCTTTACGAGTCCGTCTTCCGCTGCACGGACGAGCTCGCCCCGGCGTACGCCATGTACGGCACCGTCGGCGAGCGCCGCGGGCCGCACATCATGAGCGCCTGCCCCTACGGTCACTTCCCGACGAGGGACGGCAAGTGGGTGGCCATTGCCTGTACAACCGATAAGCTGTTCGCGCGGCTGGCCGAGGCGATGGGCCGTTCCGAACTCGCCTCCAGCAGCCTCTACGGCGAACAGAAAACGCGCCTGGAAAGCCGGCAGGACGTGGACGAGATCGTGCGCGACTGGTGCGGGTCGCTGCCTCGGGATCAGGTCCTCGCGAGGTGCGAGGCGACCAGGGCGCCGGCCGGGCCGTTGAACAACATCGCCGACATCTTCGGGGATCGCCAGTTCCACGCCCGCCGCAACCTGGTCGCCATCGATGACGAAGACCTGGTTGAGACGGTCATCGTGCCCAACGTCGTACCGAGACTTTCCAGGACGCCGGGCCGGATCAATCACCTTGGCCCGATGCTGGGACAGCACACCGACGAGGTACTGAAAGGATTGCTCGGCCTGAGCGACGCCGAAGTGGATGAGCTGCGCACACAGCGCGTGATCTGAGCCCCACGGGGTTGATGTTGACGGGGCGCCCGGCCGAGGCCGATCTGTGTCCTGGCGCCGACCCACGTCCGGAATCCGGGAGGAAGCTGATGAAACTGCCTGCACACTTTTATAAGCCGCTGGCCATCGGAGCCCCGACGCCCCTCCGCGAGCTACCCGTCCGTCCGGAGCGGATGATCCATTTCTTCCCGCCGCACATCGAAAAGATCTGCGCGCGGGTTCCGGAGACCGCGAAGCAGGTGGACGTGCTCTGCGGCAACCTGGAGGACGCCATCCCCGCCGAGGCCAAGGAGGCGGCGCGCGCCGGCTTCATCAGGGTGGCAAAGGATGCCGATCTCGGCGACACCGCCCTGTGGACCCGCGTCAACGCGCTGAACAGCCCGTGGTTCCTCGACGACATGATGCAGATCGTCGCCGCGATCGGCGACAAGCTCGATGTCATCATCATCCCGAAGGTCGAGGGACCCTGGGACATTCACTTCGTGGACCAGTTGCTGGCACAGCTCGAAGCCAAGCACGGCGTCACGAAACCGATCCTGATTCATGCCCTCCTGGAGACCGCCCAGGGGGTCAGGAACGTGGATGACATCGCGGCCGCGAGTCCGCGCCTGCACGGCATGAGCCTGGGGCCCGCGGACCTGGCCGCTTCGCGCGGCATGAAAACCACGCGGGTCGGCGGCGGACATCCCTCGTACGGCGTGCTGGCCGACCCCGTCGAGGGCCATCAGGACCGCATGTTCTTTCAGCAGGACCTGTGGCATTACACGATCTCCCGCATGGTCGATGCCTGCCTGTCCTGCGGCCTCCGCGCCTTTTACGGACCGTTCGGCGATTTTCAGGACGGGGCGGCGTGCGAAGCTCAGTTCCGAAACGCCTTCCTGATGGGCTGCGCCGGCGCATGGACCCTGCATCCCAGCCAGATCGCCATCGCCAAGCGCGTCTTCAGCCCCGACGTGAAGGAGGTGCTGTTCGCCAGGCGCATCCTCGAAGCGATGCCCGACGGCACCGGGGCGGCGATGCTCGACGGCAAGATGCAGGATGATGCCACCTGGAAACAGGCCAAGGTGATCGTCGACCTGGCGCGGCTGGTTGCGAAGCGCGATCCCGAGCTTGCCCAGGCCTATGGCTGGTGACCGACCATGAGCGCGAAAACGAATCCTGGGAATTTCTTCGAGGACTTCCGCATGGGCCAGCGGATCGTCCACGCCACGCCACGCACGGTCACCGAGGGCGACGTCGTCCTCTACACGGCGCTCTACGGCAGCCGGTTCGCGGTGAATTCGTCGTCGGCCTTTGCCGCATCCGTCGGACTTCCGCGGGCGCCGGTCGACGACCTGCTCGCGTTCAATCTGGTTTTCGGCAAGACGGTTGCGGACATTTCGCTGAACGCCATCGCGAACCTGGGCTACGCCGCGGGGCGGTTCGGCGCGCCCTTGTATTGCGGCGACACGGTCAGCGCGACCTCGACGGTGATCGGGCTGAAGCAGAACAAGGACGGCCAGACCGGCGTGGTGTATGTACGCTCGACCGGTGTTAATCAGCGCGGCGAGATGGTGGTGGACTACTGCCGCTGGGTGATGGTGAGGAAAAAGGACCCGTCCGCCAAGGCGCCGGAGCCGGTGATCCCCGACCTTCCCCAAGCGGTCGATCCCACGGAGTTGATCGTGCCTCCGGGCCTGCAATTCCGCGGCTACGACACGGCGCTCGCCGGCAGCCCTCATCTGTGGGACGACTACGAGACCGGCGAGAAGATCGATCACGTAGACGGGATGACGATCGAAGAATCCGAGCACATGATGGCGACCCGCCTCTACCAGAACACGGCGCGGGTGCACTTCAACCAGCACGCCGAGAAAGAGGGGCGTTTCGGACGCCGCATCATCTACGGCGGCCACATTATCAGCCTGGCGCGGTCGCTCTCCTTTAACGGTCTGGCCAATGCCATCAGGATCGCAGCCATCAACGGCGGCCGCCACGTGGCCCCGACCTTTGCCGGCGATACGGTCTATGCCTGGTCGGAAGTGCTCGACAAGATGCCTCTGCCGGGGCGCAGCGATCTGGGAGCGTTGAAGCTGCGCACGGTGGCCACCAAAGATCGCGCGTGCGCCGACTTCCCGTACAGGAATGCCGACGGCCAATACGACCAGGCAGTGGTGCTCGATCTCGACTACGAGGTGCTGATGCCTACGCGCGGGTAAACTCGCCGGGTTCACTAGAGCGGTTTTCAGATGCATTGCATGCGCCGCAACTCTCACCCCCCCTACCCCCCCTTCGCAAGGGGGATAAGTCGGCGGCGTCTGGTCTTTTTTTCCCCCCTTGCGAAGGGAGGATACAGGGGGGTTCTTCGAGTGCCTCTGCGTTGCGCCAGGTTCGGCATCCAGGCGATTGGAAATCGCTCTAGGCAAGTTACGCTCTGGTCGTTGTCAAAAGAGGCGGCACCACATAGTGCCGGAGGCGTCGATGAACAAGATCCTTGACGGTTTGCGCGTGGTTGAAGGCGCGGCCTTCGTCGCCGCACCCCTCTGTGGGATGACCCTGGGACAGATGGGCGCGGATGTGATCCGTTTCGACCCGATCGAAGGCGGACTCGATGCACGACGTTGGCCCGTTACTCGCGACGGCAGGAGTCTTTATTGGGCGGGCCTCAATAAGGGGAAGCGCTCGATCGCCGTCAACACGCGCAGCCCGGAGGGTCAGGAGCTCATTACCGCACTGATTGCCGCTCCGGGTGAAGGCAGCGGAATCTTCCTGACGAACTTCCCGACTTCGGGCTGGCTCGGCTACGAAACCCTGCGTCAGCGGCGCGCGGACCTGATCATGATGAATGTGACCGGTAATCCGGACGGCAGCACGGCAGTCGATTACACGCTGAACTGTGCGGTCGGGTTTCCGTTGATCACAGGCCCTGGACATGGCAACCAGCCGGTCAACCCGGTCAACCACGTCCTTCCGGCGTGGGACGCAATCACGGGAGTGACTGCGGCGATGGGGGTTCTCGCGGCCGAACGTCATCGGCGAATCACGGGTCAGGGACAGTACATCAGGCTGCCGCTCGCCGACGTTGCGTTCGCCATGGTGGGCCATCTTGGTTACATCGCCGAAGTTCAGGTCAACGGCGAGGACCGGCAGTCCACCGGCAACTACCTCTATGGCGCATACGGACGCGATTTCGAAACCCGCGATGGCCGAATCGTCTACATTGTCGCGATCACTCAGAGACAATGGCGGGCGCTGGGTGAGGCGATGGGCCTGATCGACAAGCTCGCGATGATCGAACCTCTGCTGGACGTCGACCTGTCCCGGGAAGGCGACCGCTTCAAGGCTCGTGAGGTCATCTCGGCGGTGCTGGCGCGCTGGTTCCGCGAACGCACGCTCGAGGAGGTTCAGAAGACCTTCGAAGGCACGGCCGTTTGCTGGGGCCCCTATCAGACCTTCCGGCAAATGGTGGAAGAGGACCCACGTTGCTCGGCCCTGAACCCGATGTTCTCGACTCTTGAGCAGCCCGGGATCGGCAGCTACTTGGTGCCTGGATCTCCGCTTCAGTTCTCGGGCGAGGAGCGTTCATCACCCCGGCGCGCCCCGACCCTGGGCGAGCATACGGACGAAGTGCTGAGCGAGATCCTGCACTTGTCCGACGGACAGATTGGCAAGCTGCGCGACAAGCATGTGATTGCCGGGCCGATCGAACTCTCGGAAGGGGGGAACCGATGAGAGCATCATATTCGGATTGGATCGGCCGCACCGAGGAGACGGAAGAGTTGATGGCACTGGCCCCGGTACAGGCCGCCGCTGCCACGCTGGACGATACCACCACGGAGTTTGTGCCGGGGTCCCCGTTGCCGCCGTTGTGGCAGTGGTTCTTCTTCCTGCCGCGAGTTCCGCAGTCGCGGCTCGGTCTCGACGGCCACCCACAGCGCGGCGGCTTTATGCCGCCGATCGAGCTACCGAGGCGCATGTTTGCCGGCGCCCGCATGCGCTTCCTGAAGCCGCTCTTGATCGGCTGGCCGGCGCGCCGGCAGTCGGTGATCCGAGATGTTTCCGAAAAGGAAGGACGGGCGGGAAAACTGGCGTTTGTGACCGTCGCGCACCGCATCCGCCAGGACGGCGAAGTCTGCATCGAAGAGGAGCAGGACATCGTCTATCGCGAACCCGGCGCGCCTGTCGGCGCCCCCGAGCCCTGCGAGATCGCGCCGGCCCCGGCAGGTTCGTGGACGCGGATGATCACCCCCGACCCGACACTGCTGTTTCGCTTCTCAGCTCTCACGTTCAACGCTCATCGCATCCACTATGACCGAACCTATGCCACGACCGAGGAAGGGTATCCGGGCCTGGTGGTTCATGGCCCACTCACGGCCGTACTGTTGATGGAGCTGGTGCGCTTCCACGCGCACCGGTCAGTGACCGCCTTCGCGTTTCGAGGCCAGGCGCCACTCTTCGACCTCGCCCCCTTTCGCCTGATCGGCACGCCGGTCGGCGAACATGTGCACCTGGAGGCGCAAGGGCCCGATGGCAAGACCACGATGACCGCTAGCGCCGATTTGGCTACCACAGTGCCGCTATGCAATTGATTTTAAGGAACAACGGGGAGGAGCCATTGATGTCCCGAGCATTACCAGAAGTGAAGAGGGAGCGGCCCTCGAGGGAGGAGCCATTGATGTCCCAAGCATTACCAGAAGTGAAGAGGGAGCGGCCACAGTTGCGGCGATGGGTCGAGCAGATGGCAGTGCTGTGCCGGCCCGACGACGTGGTCTGGTGCGACGGCTCGCAGGAGGAATACGACGGGCTCTGCCAACTGCTCGTGCAAAAAGGGATCTTTCGCCTCCTGAACCCGGAGAAGAGGCCCAACTGTTACCTGGTCCTCTCGGACCCGTCGGATGTGGCCCGGGTCGAAGACCGAACATTCGTCTGCAGTCTCCGCAGGGACGATGCGGGACCGACCAATAACTGGATCGATCCCGTCGCGATGAAGCAGACTCTGGAGGGACTCTTCAACGGATGTATGCGCGGCCGCACCATGTACGTCGTGCCGTTCAGCATGGGGCCGATCGGCTCGCCAATCGCCCACATCGGTGTGCAGGTCACCGATTCGCCTTATGTCGTGGTGTCGATGCGGATCATGACGCGCATGGGCCGCGACGCGCTGGACGCCCTGGGCGACGGCTTCTTCGTGCCGTGCGCGCACTCGGTCGGCATGCCGCTCGAGCCCGGGCAGCCGGACGTGCCCTGGCCCTCCAACCAGCAGCAGAAATACATCGTCCACTTCCCCGAGGAGCCCTCGATCTGGTCGTTCGGCAGCGGCTACGGGGGCAATGCGCTGCTGGGGAAAAAGTGCTTCGCCCTGCGCATCGCATCCTGCATGGCGCGCGACCAGGGCTGGCTTGCGGAACACATGCTGATCCTCGGCGTGGAATCGCCCGACGGAGAGAAGACGTATGTCGCGGCGGCGTTTCCCAGTGCCTGCGGGAAAACCAACTTCGCCATGATGATTCCGCCCGAACAATTCCCGGGCTGGAAAGTGACCACGGTGGGCGACGACATCGCCTGGATCAAGCCGGGGCAGGACGGCCGCCTTTACGCGATCAACCCTGAAAACGGCTTCTTCGGCGTTGCGCCCGGCACGTCGTACCGCTCGAACGCGAATGCGATGAAGACGATCCGCAAGAATACGGTCTTCACGAACGTGGCGATGACGGAGGACGGGGACGTGTGGTGGGAGGGCATGACGGACACGCCGCCGGCCCGGCTCACCGACTGGACCGGCCAGGCGTGGACGCCGGACTGCGGCCGCAAGGCGGCGCACCCCAACTCCCGCTTCACCGCGCCGCTGTCGCAGTGCCCGATCCTGGACCCGGAGTGGGAAAACCCCGCGGGCGTGCCCATCAGCGCCTTCATCTTCGGCGGCCGCCGCTCGACCACCGTGCCGCTCGTGTTCCAGGCCTTCAACTGGAGCCACGGCGTCTACCTGGCGGCGACCATCGGCTCGGAAACGACGGCCGCGGCCAGCGGTACGGTCGGCGAGGTCCGCCGGGACCCGATGGCCATGCTGCCCTTCTGCGGCTATCACATGGCCGACTACTTCAGCCACTGGCTCAACACCGGCCGCCATATCCCGAACCCGCCGCGCATCTTCCGCGTGAACTGGTTCCGCAAGGACCCCAGCGGGCGCTTCCTGTGGCCCGGTTTCGGCGACAACATGCGGGTGCTCAAATGGATCATCGACCGCATCCACGGCCGGGCTTACGCAATCGAAAGCCCGCTGGGCTGGATGCCGCGCCGCCAGGATATCGACTTGCAAGGCATGGACGGCTTCACCCACGATGACTTCCTTCAACTCATGGAGGTTGATTGCGGCGCCTGGACCCGGGAGGCGCTTTCGGACGAAGAATTGGCGCTCAGGCTCTATGGCAAGATGCCGAAGGAATTCCTGCTCGACCGCGAACAGCTCATCTTGCGGCTGTGGCGCTCACCGGAGATGTGGAAGCTGGCGCCTGAGCTGCCCTATTGAGACTCGGTGTTCGCGCGGGGGCGCCGGCCCCGGGCGGCGGGCGGCACTTCCGGAAACCATCCGGTTGAAAGCTAGGCTAGGGCCATGTAAGGTTTGCTCCCACGCCTGGTACATCCCTCCGGACAGTGAAGGGACTGCCGGGCAAAACGAATCATCCAGGTGAGGGCTGTTCCACGCAGCCCCGGAGGACCCGGTGGACTTACAACTTGAAGGCAAGCGTGCGCTGGTGACGGGCAGCAGCAGCGGTATCGGGGAGGCCATCGCCATGGCGTTGGCGAAGGAGGGGGCCTCCGTCGTCGTCCATGGCCGCAGGGAGAACGAGGCCGTGCGGGTGGCGAAGGCCATCACGGACAGCGGCGCGAGTGCCGCCGTCGCCTTGGGCGACCTGGCGACGGACGAGGGAGCCGGGTACGTCGCCAAGACGGCGATGGCGGCCTTTGGCGGCATCGAAATCGTGGTGAACAACGCCGGGGCCTACTTCCGGGACGAGTGGACCGACCCGGACCCGGCCCGGTGGCTCGACCTCTACAACCAGAACGTCGTCTCGATGGTCCGCGTCATCCGACACCTCCTGCCGCAGATGAAGCAGCGGGAGTGGGGGCGGCTCATCCAGATCGGCAGCGGCCTTGCCTCCGCACCCGCGGCGACATTTGCCGCCTACGGGTCCACCAAGTCGGCGATCGTGAACCTGACCGTCAGTCTCGCCAAGGGGTTGGCGAGGACCGGCGTGACGGCGAACACCATCAGCCCCGGCCCGGTTCTGACGCCGAACATCGAAGCGTGGATCAAAGACATTGCCGGGAAGAAGGGGTGGCCCGGCGAGTGGGCCGAGGTCGAACGCCGGTTCGTGGCCGAGTTCTTTGCGAACCTGGAATCCATCATAGGCCCACAAAGCGTTCTGGAGCTGGCCGAACGCCGGTGTGTGGCCGAGTTCTTCGAGAACCCCACCGGGCGGATCGGGCGAGTCGAGGATGTCGTCGACCTGGTGACCTTCATTGCCAGCCCCCGTGCCAACTACATCAACGGGGCCAACATCCGAGTGGACGGCGGCTACGTGCCGACGACGAACTGAACACGGCCCCCATCACACGGCGGGGGACTGATTGCGGCGTTGTCCACCAGAGCGGTTTTCCTTCGTGGTGCGCACGTCCTGGGCTTGGGTGGGCTCGACAATTCCTCAAGCTCCGAAGGAGCGACAGTTCATAGCCTGGGGGCGTCAGCCCCAGGACCCGAAGACACGTCAAAAGAAGCCTTTTCCAGCCCCATCGGGGCGACAGGCGCGAGCCGTGGCCGAGCCCTCCTGTCGCCCCGATTGGGGCTCGGAACGGGGAAGGGCAGGGGTCGCTTGGGGACATCCTGGGGCTTACGCCCCCCAGGCTATGAACTGTCGCCGCTGCGCGGCTGGGGAAAACACCGATGATCTGCAACCCGTGAATCCGCGGTTGTGGGTTGCATGTGGGCGATGCGAACGTAAACCGCTCCAGGACAGCTTGCAATCGCGGCGGCGATGGATCAAGGTAAGGGGACGCGGAGGGATGCGGAGGAGGCGGGCTGATGCCACAGAGCTTTGGCCCCGCGGTGAGCCGCTCCCTCGGCCTCCTGGAGGAAGAACCGATGTGTCTCGCAATCCCGGGAAAAGTGGCGGAGACCTACCGCCAGGACGACCTGTTGATGGGCAAGGTCGACTTCGGCGGCGTCGCCAAGCGGGTTTGCCTGGAGCACGTGCCCGAGGTCCGGGTCGGCGACTACGTGCTGGTCCACGTCGGCTTCGCCCTGAGCACGATCGATGAGGACGAGGCGCGGCGGGTGTTCGAGCTCCTGGACGGGATGAATCAACTCGACGAGCTGCGGGCGCCCTCCCCATAAATTCACGGCGAGGAGACCGTCGCGTTCAGGCGACGGGGGAATGTCTGCCCTCTAATGATGTTGCTGGTTCTTAGTTGCTGGAAAATTCATATCTAGCAACAAGCAACTGCGGAGGGAACAAGGGACATCAGTGATATCGCCCGTTTGCGAGGGGATGGAGCCTCGGGAACATGCACGTAAACGCTTGATGCAAGCAAGATGCAAGCGGCTTGGGGGTTAGGCAAGTACTATTCAGTGATGTCCCCTTTCCCCTCCCCGACTCGAGGATCATCACTCCCAAGAGCCAACCCCAGCGCGGCGTGGTCATCACGGTGTCCTCCTATCTCAAGTGGCCTGGGCGAGATCGCTTCGAGATCAGGTCACGACAGGGTGTCGTCTCCGCTTCCCCTCCCCTCTCGGCCAAAGCGACCGACCTCGATTATAGTCTCCCGGAGGCCGGTTCGCGTGTGGACACCCGGCGGCTGGCCGCTGCCCGATCCACGAGAAACGCTATATCGAGAGCCATTTTCATGAAGAAGGCACCAACCAAGTCCGAGGTCCGCCACGTCGCTGCCAGGCACGCCGGGGAGTTGAACGCCGCCCAGCAGCAAGCGGTCCGGCACGGCCGCTCGCCCTTGCTCATTATCGCCGGGGCCGGCACCGGCAAGACGCTCACCCTCGCTCACCGGACTGCCCACCTGATCGCGGAGCGCGTACCGCCGCATCGGATCCTGCTGCTGACGTTCACCCGCCGGGCCGCCGAGTCCATGCTCGATCGCGTCCAGACCATCCGCAGCCGCCCACCGGCGAAGAAACCGAAGGGGGGCAACGACGCCCTGGCGGCGGCCCACAAGGTCTGGGGCGGCACGTTCCACGCGTCTGGAGCCCGCCTGCTCCGCATCCACGGCGCGGCCATCGGCGTCGACCCCCGCTTCACCATCCACGACCAGACCGATGCGGCAGACCTCCTCGACGTCATCCGCACCGAGCTGAAGCTCGCCGAGAAGCGCAAGGACTTCCCCAAGAAGGGAACCTGCCAGACCACCCATAGCGGCTGGATCAACTCCGGCCTGAAGCTGGAAGCCTTCCTCAAGGCATCCTATCCCTGGTGCCTGAAGTACCTCGAAGGGATGCAGCGTCTGTTCCAGGCGTATGCGGAACGCAAGCGACAGCAGAACATCTTCGACTTCGATGACCTCCTGCTGTTCTGGGACAAGCTCCTGGCCGACCCAGCTTCGGGTGATGCCGTCCGCAAGCGGTTCGACTACGTCTTGGTCGATGAGTACCAGGACACGAACCCCATCCAGTCCCGAATCCTCCAACAGCTTCGCCCGGACGGCACGGGCCTGACCGTAGTCGGGGACGACGCCCAGTCGATCTATTCGTTCCGCGGGGCCACGGTCCGCAACATCCTGGATTTTCCCAAACAGTTTCCGGGAACGACGATTATCAAGCTGGAAGAGAACTACCGCAGCACCGAGCCGATCCTGGAAGCGACCAACCGGATCATCGCCCAGGTCACGGAGGGCTACGGCAAGCACCTGCGGTCAAGCCGGACCGAGGGCGAGCGTCCGCGGCTGGTCGCGTGCGCCGACGAGTATGCCGAGGCCCGCTATGTCGTCGAGCAGATCCTCGAGCACCAGAAGACCGGCATTCCGCTGCAGCATCAGGCTGTCCTCTTCCGGGCCTCTCACCACAGTCTGGCTTTGGAGATGGAGCTGGCCCGGCGGAAGATCGCCTTCAACAAGTACGGGGGCCTCAAGTTCGCCGAAGCGGCCCACGTGAAGGACTTGGTCGCGTTCCTGCGGCTGGCTGAGAACCCCCGTGATGTCGTCTCGGGCCTGCGGCTGCTCAAGCTGCTGCCGGGTATCGGCCCGAAGAAGGCCCAGGGGATCATGGATGAGTTTCTCACCGTAGGCGGTGACCTCGATCGCCTCGCTCGATGCAAGGTGCCGGCGCCAGCGGCCCCTTCCTGGGCGGAGCTTCTCACGCTCCTTCGCGAACTGACCAAGGAGCCTGTCCCTGAGGTGGCTGCTCAGGTCGGGCGGGTGCTCGAGTTCTTCACCCCCCTGCTACGGCAGACCTACGACGAACCGGAGCAACGGCTCGAAGACCTGCGGAAGCTCCGCGACCTGGGAGAGCGTTTCGAGGATCGGGCCTCGTTCCTGGCCGAACTGACGCTGGAGCCGCCGGCCTCGACCCAGGACATAGCCGGCGCATCGGCACAAGCGAAGGACTTTCTCGTGCTGAGCACGATCCACTCCGCAAAAGGACTGGAGTGGGACGTGGTCATGGTGATCAACGCGACCGAGGGGGCGATCCCCTCAAATCGAGCCATGGAGAGCTCCGCCCAGCTCGATGAGGAGTTGCGCCTGTTCTACGTCGCCTTGACGCGAGCCAGGACCTGGCTGACGGTCACCTATCCCCGCTACCGCGCGAGTTCCCAGGGCAACTGGGGGAGCTGGGAACCGCCGACCCTGACGAGGTTCTTGCCCGCTGCTGTCCGTCGTTGGTTCCAGCAATCGAACGCTTGAAACGGTTTCGGCATGGCAGGGGTTAAGGTTCCAGTTCGTCACGGGCGGTGTGACGGACATAAAGGATGTGGACGGTGTCCTCGCGGACGGTGAAGAGAATGCGGTGCTTGTGTATCCGCTTGCCGCTCCTGCCGTAGAGCAACTCGCGGATTTCCTCGGGGAACTTGTCGTTTTCGGCGGCCAGTGGACAACGGGTCGGATGGCGGCGGAGCGTGTCGATTTTCTTGACCAGGCCGTTGTACCACCGTGCCGCGACGGCGGGGGAAGCGTTTTCGGTCTTCCAGCGAACGGCGGACCGAATCTCCCGCTCGGCCGTAGGCTCGACGACAATGCGGTAGGTCATGCGTCCGGGGAAAGGTTGAACTCACGGCGGATGTCAGCGAACACCTCCTCCGCCGGCCGCCCGCGACCGGCCCGCATGTCCTCCAGGCCCTGGCGGATGCCCTCCAGGACGCGGGCCTCCTCGGCTTCTTCCTGCTGGCGCAGCAGGCGCACGGCGGCGGTGATGGCCTCGTCGGGGGAGGCAAAGCGTCCGCTGCGCACCTTGGCCTGGACGAATTGCTCGAGGTCTGCGGGCAAATGGGTGTTCATATGGGCCGTCTCCTTTGATATTCAGCTTACCACGGCGGGCGGGGTTTGTCGAGGCGTGCGTCTGGATGTGTGCGTGCATGTGGATGAATGCGCCTATCCGGATAGGTGCAGATAATGCAGAGGATTGTATCCGAAGTGCCTGATGCAAAGCCGTGCCCTCACGAAGAGCCATCGCGGCACTTCGGATACAATTCATTGAACTGAACCGCGGGGGGAAGCCCTGGCTATGGGGATTGAA
>JBAUOX010000596.1:0-3222 GCA_049579985.1 Isosphaeraceae bacterium
GAGACGGCAAGTTCCTCATGCCCAATTCGGAAAACCCCCATGAGTTCTCCTGGAAAACCTCACATTTTCGGACCCCAATCGCTTACGTTCCGCACATCCGCCCGACATAATCCTCGAATATCCGCCCGCCGGCCATAGGATAGTGGATGAGTGGCACTACGCCGAGACTCGTTGTGCCCCCAGCGCGCCGCGCACGGCGGAATTCTCCCACCGCCGCCACGCGGGATTTCCGACTGTGATCGCCAAGACCCGCGCCGGCTCGGTCATGGTTCATGTCACCACCACGCTTCGCCTGGCACCGACACATTCTTTTCTCGAGTCAAGTCCCACCAAGGTGTCCCAACCCGCGCACCGAGAATTCCGAGAATTCTTCACAGAGACGACCTCGACGTAAGTGTCCCGAGGGTGCAATCTCCGAAGGACGAGACGGCAAGTTCCTCATGCCCAATTCGGAAAACCCCCATGAGTTCTCCTGGAAAACCTCACATTTTCGGACCCCAATCGCGGTTCAACCAGCCATTTTTCGGAATCGGGCCTCTGACGCATGGCGGTCTGAACGACACTTACGTCAATACTAAGCTTCATAAGTGAGATAACTCATGTTGTGGATTCCTTGACAAGTTCTTCCACGGGACAATCATGTCCTCGGGAATCTGAGCGAGGAGGTCGCCCTCTATCGTTTGCCTAGAGGCACTGCATGGGCGATCCTCCCTCCGGTCACGCTTTTCTCAGGAGCCACACCAATGCCAAAACCCAAAGGACGCCACGTCCCCCGTTCCACCAGCGCCCCACGCCCAGGTGAGATCGCTCGCGCCAAGGGCCGGACACTCAACTCGTACCGCATCGGCGCCTTGCCCATCGTCGATCGAATCCTCCAACGGATGCGACTGGAGGACTTTCTCCGCTCGTACCTGCCACGCGCCGATCGACGCTGCCGGATCGCTCCCGCGATCGGCGTCACCCTCCTGCTCAAGAACGTGCTGCTCTGCCGCGAGCCGCTCTATGGCGTTGGCGAATGGGCGGCGCGGTACGCTCCCGAGGCACTCGGGTTCGCCGATACCCAATTACCATCCCTCAACGATGATCGCGTCGGGCGTTGTCTCGATCGCTTGTTCCGCAGCGATGTCACCTCGCTGGTCTTGGCGCTGGCGACGCATGTGGTCCGTGAGTTCCAGGTCGACCTGGATGAGTTGCACAACGACTCCACCACAGTCACCTTCCACGGCGTCTATGCCGATGCCACTGAGGAAGAAAAGCGGGGCCAAGCGACGCGGATGGCCATCACCTGGGGCTACAACAAAGACCATCGGCCCGACCTCAAGCAACTGCTCTACATCCTCACGGTGTCCGGGGATGGCGCGGTCCCCTTGTATTTCCAGGTCGCCAGCGGCAACGTGGTCGACGACCAGACCCACTGCGCCACCTGGGACCTGCTGTGTCGCTTGACCGGCCGACGCGATTTCCTCTACGTGGCCGACTGCAAGCTGGCCAGCACCGAGAACATGGCCTATATCCATCAACGCCAAGGCCGGTTCCTCACCGTGCTGCCCCGGACTCGAGCCGAGGACCGCGTCTTCCGGAACTTGCTGTCCCAAGGTCAGATCCAGTGGCGGCACATCCACGACAAGCGGAATGACCAGGGCGAGATCGTCGATCGATACTCGGTCAGCGTGCCGGCCACGCTGAGCGCTGAAGGGTATCGCCTGGTCTGGTATCACAGCACGTGTAAGGCGGAACATGATGCCCGCACGCGGCATCAGCAAGTCGAGCGGGCGTTGATCGAGCTGGCGGAATTACGCCAGAAGCTGTCGTCTCCACGGTCGCGCTATCACCAGGCAGCCAAGGTCGCGGAGGCAGTCCAGAGTATCCTCAAGGCCCGGGGCGTCGAGGGTTGGATTGTCACGGACATCAAGGAGCGGACCGAGGAGAAGTATCGTCAGGACCGTCGCGGTCGCCCCAATGCCGAGACACGGTATGTGAGGCAGACGAGCACTCGGTTCGAGCTGGAGTATCACATCGACAGCGTGCAACTGGCCGCGGAAACCTGCTGTGACGGGGTCTTTCCCTTGATCACCAACGACGGCTTGCTGTCGGAGTTGGAGCTGTTGCTGGCCTACAAGGGTCAGCCTTCGCTCGAGAAGCGCTTCTCGCACATGAAGACGGACTTCGAGGTTGCTCCGGTTTATCTCAAGGAGGCCAGCCGCATCCAGGCATTGCTCTGTGTTTATTTTCTGGCGCTATTGACCGAGTCCCTGCTGGAACGCGAGCTCCGTCGCGCTATGGATCGCGAGGCGATCGCAAGCTTGCCGCTGTACCCCGAGGGCCGCAAATGTCGCCGCCCTACGGCCCGCCGAGTGATCGACCTGTTTGAGGACGTGCAACGTCACTCGCTCCGAGTAGGGAGGCGACCGCCGATGGTCTTCACGACCGAGTTGAGCCGGCTCCAACGCCGGCTCCTGCGGCTGCTGGGCATGACCAATGTCTATGACGCTTGACTCGACCGGCCGGAGCTCCACCGAGAGAAGCGACGCGTGGAGAAATGCAGATTCAGGCGTGGATCCAGGAATACCGCGTCGCAAGGCCGATCGAGACCAAGCGGGCGGAGGGGTCGAGTTGAGCTGTAACCAATTCCAGGATGGCGAGTCATCGGGCTGGTCCCGAGGTCCTCCTGGGACGAGTGAGGGCCGCGCCGTCGACCGACCATGCGGATCGCGGCGTGGCTGCCACGCTGAGTTGGCAGGGCAGTCATGGCAACTGCCGTTCGGTTACGGCATCGAGCCAGCGGGCTGATGAGCGCCGGTATCGCACCGCCCCCCTCAACTTGGCACCAAAGGAAATTCGGGGATAATCAAGGGCGGATGTGCGGAACGTAAGCTTCAAGCCGGGCTCCGTTGAGAAACTCGGGAGAGTGGGTCGAAACAAACACTTGACCGCCGCGCCGGGCGTAGTCACGGAACTCTTCGACCAGCTCATGGAGTAGCTCCGGATAGAGCTGATTCTCGGGCTCCTCCACTGCAAGCAGGGGATGCGGCTTTGGGTCGTAGAGCAGAACGAGGTACGCGAACATCTTGATCGTTCCGTCCGAGACGTAGCGCGCGATGAAGGGATCTCTGAAACTGCCATCCTGAAAGCGCAGGACCAGCCGCCCATCCTCGGTTGGCTTCGCCTCGACACGGCTTACACCCGGCACTCGCTCGCTCATGATATGAAGTACGCGGTTGA
>JBAUOX010000597.1:0-22021 GCA_049579985.1 Isosphaeraceae bacterium
GTTTGTTGACGGTGGCAGCAAGAGGCCAGACCTGCGAAAGCTGTCTTACAGTCTTGATTTTGCACCGATTCGACTGGAGTGAATCCAACCTCGGGCGGCACCCAGCCGGACTCTCCCGACCGGCGGGTTGGCCGGCTATCTGGCGATTGCGACCGTGCAGGATTGCTGTTTGCTTCGCGGGATCTCTTGCTTCACCGACTCTCCAAGGATTACATTGCTAGTCCAGCAGAATGGAGACCCCTCAGACGGGTCCCTCTTGGGGTGGGAAAGATCGCTCTCTCAGGATCTGACCAGCCGGTTGCCTGGTGCAACTCGTGAGCCGGAACACGAGAGGAGTTCAAGTGCCTGACGGTGCACGCTGGATCGAGTGTGGAGAAGGATCAGGCTGACGTCGAACCCTGCAAGGTTCGATCGCCCAAGCGGGGGCCATCACGAAGTCGGAACAGCCAATTCATCAGATGATGTTTTTTCGTTACTGAAAGATTCGTCTTCTTCCTGTTTGAACAGGATTCTCCGGTTCAGCAAACCAGAGATACCAGTCACGCAACTGGTGCTCAGGGCTCTCGCGGGAGGCCAGGAGAACGGCTGTCCTCCTCCTGCGGCCGGGGAAACTTCGGGGCGTGATCAACATGGCCGAGACTCAGACGACAGGTGTGCCTCAACCCTCCGGTGGAGGAATTCGCCCCGAGGGGATCGCGGATAGTACCGCACCGCCCGATTACTCGAGGGTCACCCTCTCGGGGGTGCGCCAGAGGGCCAGGGCTGAGGTCCTGGCAGCCTTCTTCGAGCCCATGGCCGAGGACTGGGAACTCTACCGCGAGCGCAACGCCTACTTCCACGGCACTCAACGCGCCTTGTTCCGCACCTACGTACCGAGCGGATTGGCGGTCCTCGAGCTCGGCTGCGCCACGGGCGATCTCCTGGCCACTCTCCAGCCGGGACGAGGCGTGGGCGTCGATCTCGCCCGGCGCATGGTCGAGAAAGCATGCCACAAATATCCCAACCTGGAGTTCGTCGAGGCGGATGCCACCTTCTTTGACACTCCGGAGCGTTTCGATTGTATCGTGGTCAACAACCTCCTAGAGTACATCGATGATATCCAGGGTCTGCTCCTCAACTGCAATCGGTTGCTCAAGCCCAGGGGGCGTCTGCTGATCAGCACACTAAACCCCTTGTGGAGCCCGCTGCTGCGGATTGGCGAGAGGCGTCGCCTCTGTACCCCCGACACCCGGCGCAACTTCGTCACCGGCCAGGATGCGGTCAACCTCTTGGGCTTGAACGGCTTCGAGGTCGTGAAACTGACACGCCGGACGCTCCTGCCCAAGAAGATCCCGGTGGTGACCTCGCTGGTGAATCTGGTGGCGGCGCAGACCCCCCTGGTACGGCGACTGTGCATGACCGAGTTCCTGGTCGCCAGGCCGGCTGCGAGGGCCGCCCGTGACTATTCCGTGTCGGTCGTGGTGCCGTGCTACAACGAGGCCGGCAATATCGAGGAATGCGTGCGCCGCGTACCCGCGATGGGCACTCACACCGAAGTGCTCGTGGTGGATGATGGTTCCATGGATGGCACTGCCGCTATGGTCAAGCCGGAACTGAATCCGGCCGTGCAAGTTCGCTGCCTGGCGTATCAGCCCAACCGCGGCAAGCTGAACGCCGTGCGTACCGGCTTCGATGCCGCCCGGGGCGAGATCCTGGTCATTCTCGACGCCGACATGACCGTCCCGCCGGAGGATCTGCCCCACTTTTATCGCCCGCTCCGTGAGGGACTGGCCGACTTCATCAATGGCACCCGGCTGATCTATCCCATGGCCACTGGATCAATGAAGTTGCAGAACTTCATCGGGAACAAGCTCTTCGGTGTACTGGTGAGCTGGCTGGCGGGAATCCGCCTCTCCGATACCCTGTGCGGGACGAAAGCCTTCTTCCGCGAGGATTACCGCCACTTCCAGATGGGCCATGATCCCTGGGGTGACTTTGACTTCCTTTTCGGGGCGGCCCAGAGAACCTGCAAGATCCTGGAGGTGCCGATCCACTATCAGGAGCGGCGAGCCGGTCAATCCAAAATGAAAGCCCTCCGCCATACCTGGGCTCTGCTCAAGGCTTGCTGGGCGGGCTTCTGGCGAGTCAAGTACCCGTGCAGCTCGGCCGGGGACATCTCGAACCAGCAAGTTCGCTCGTCAGCGGCGGGTCGGGCAGAGCCCGCTCGCTCCGGAGTGCCGTCAAATCCCGATCCGAGTCATTCGGATTCGAGTGCCTGAAGACCCTGACCACAGGTTATTTCGTGAGGAGAGTTCGCGGGTGAATCGACTAGTGCAGGGTGGGCTCATCAGGCTCTACCAGTTGGTGAAGGCGACGGGGGCGCTCCATACCCCCACGGGCCGGAAGATATTCGAGACCTCTTACCGGTTCTACAAGGATCGATTCGAGGCCGGCCCGATCCGGCTGCTTCGCCCGTGGGTGAGACCGGGAACGTTCGTCATCGACGTCGGGGCCAATATCGGATTCTTCACCCGGCAATTCGCCACCTGGGTCGGCGAGGGAGGCAAGGTCATCGCTGTGGAACCGGAAGCCCTGAATTACTCTCGGCTCCAGCACGCCGTCGCGGAGGCCGGCCTGACCGATGTCGTCGAGACGATCCAAGCCGCCGTCGCCGAGCGGTCGGGCGAAGGGCTTCTCGAGGTCAACCCCGGACATCCGGGTGATCACAAGCTTGGGACCAAAGGCGTCCCGATCACGATGACGACCATTGACGAACTCCTCGCCACGCGCGGCTGGCCGGAGGTTTCGCTCATCAAGGTCGATGTCCAGGGCGCCGAGGCCCGCGTCCTCGCCGGCGCGCGTCAGACGCTGGCGAAGTTCCGGCCGGCTCTCTTTCTCGAGGTGGACGATCAGCAGTTGAGGCAATTCGGCTCGAGCGCGGGGGAGCTCCTGACCTCCGCAACGTCGCAGGGCTACACGATCCACTCGCGTGTCGGCAAGGGAATCTCGAATCCCTTGTGCGTGGATCAAGTTTTGGCCCTCGGAGAGTCGAAGGAGTACGTCGACATGCTCCTGCTCCCCTCCCAGGCGGAAACGGCCAATTCCCGGTAGATCTTCGTCCTCGCGCTTGATTGCAGCATCCCCTTGCGGTTCTCTCCGTGGACCTCGACCGAGACACGATTCCGATGATCAAGGCGCTGCTGTCCCACCCCCTTACCCGTGGCATGGACATCGATGACCCGCGTACCACGCACCTCCGGCAGGAGATCATCCAGTCCAAGCCCTTCCTCCGCAAGATCTACGAGGAGTGGTACAAGGAGATCGTCGCCGCCCTGCCACCGTGCGAGGGCCCAGTCCTCGAGTTGGGATCAGGGGCGGGATTCCTCCGCGAATACATCCCGGGGCTGCTCACGTCGGATATCTTCGCCACCCCCAGCGCGGCGCTGGTGATGAACGCCCACGCCATCCCGTTGCGCGACGGCAGCCTGAGGGCCATCGTCATGACCAACGTACTTCACCACCTGTCTCGGCCTCGTCGCTTCTTCGCCGAGGCAGGCCGATCCGTCAAGCCGGGCGGGGCCATGATCATGATCGAGCCCTGGGTCACAACCTGGGGGCGGTGGGTCTACACCCACCTCCACCATGAGCCGTTCGTCCCCGAGGCCTCGCGCTGGGAATTTCCCCAGACCGGACCCCTCTCCGCTGCGAATGGTGCACTCCCCTGGATCCTGTTCGTGCGCGACCGGCACCAGTTCGAACATGATTTTCCGATGTGGCAGGTGCGGACAATCCGACCCATCATGCCGTTCCGCTACTTGGTCTCCGGCGGAGTCTCGATGCGCTCCCTCGTCCCCGGCTGGAGCTTCGGGGCATGGCGTGCGCTCGAGAACTGCATGCGCCCCTGGTCGCAGCACTGGGGGATGTTCGCCCACATCGTCCTGACCCGGTTATGACCGACGAATCACGGGCCTGCAATCGAGTCATGGGGCCGTCAACCGTCCCCGTGTCTCCAAGTGGGGATCGACCGGACTCGTTGCTCCCCTCGGGTCCTGTCGCATAATCTCAATACGAACAGTCATCTGGAGGGCATCCTGAGAACCATCCTGGAGAATTCGAGTATGAAGGTGCTAGTCACTGGAAGCAGCGGCCTGATCGGCTCGGAGGCAGTCCGCTACTTCGATCGCCGCGGAGCGCGCGTCCACGGGATCGATAACAACATGCGGGCCGATTTCTTTGGACCGCAAGGGGACACGACCTGGAACTTGCATCAGCTCGAGGAATCGTGCCTGCGGTTCGAGCACCATGCCCTGGATATCCGCAACCGCCAAGGGGTGTTTACGATCCTCAAGGAGACGCGGCCTGACCTGCTCATTCACTGCGCCGCGCAGCCATCGCACGACCTCGCAAGCGCCCGACCATTCGACGACTTCGACGTGAACGCGGTAGGCACGCTCAACCTGCTGGAGGCGACTCGCCAGCATGCGCCCGAGGCGGTCTTCATCTTGATGAGCACCAACAAGGTCTATGGCGACGTGCCCAATGAGTTGCCGCTGGTCGAGTTGCCTACCCGGTACGACTATGCCGAACCGGACGACCGCGAGGGGATCGCCGAGACCTGCCGGGTCGATCGCTGTCTGCACAGTCTCTTCGGCGTCAGCAAGCTGGCCGGCGACATCATGGCCCAAGAGTACGGCCGCTACTTCGGACTGAAGACCGGGATCTTCCGGGGCGGCTGCTTGACGGGGCCATTCCACAGCGCCGTTCAACTCCATGGCTTCCTGGCCTATCTGGTCCGCGTCGCGGTCAAGGGCGAGCCCTACACGATCATCGGTCACCAGGGCAAGCAGGTTCGCGACCAGATTCACAGCGAAGACGTGATCCGGGCATTCGAGGCGTTCTACCACAACCCGCGACCGGGAGAGGTTTACAACCTGGGGGGCAGCCGTGAGAACGCGGCCTCGATCCTGGAACTGCTCGATCGGCTGGAGCAGTTGACGGGCCGGCGAATTCCTCGTAAGTGCGAGGAGCGGCCCCGAATCGGTGACCATATTGTCTACATATCAAATCTGACCAAGCTGCGCACGCATTACCCGGGCTGGGAGATCACCCGGAACCTCGACGCGATCGTGAACGACGTGCTCCAGGCGGTGCGCAAGTTCCCTCCGCCCTGAGCCAGTCAGGGACAGGCCCGTCGCCAAAGCCGGCCTGGGAAGACGATCGATCTGCGGCACACCCGTCTCAGGCTCGGTCCAGGTTCTTCTGCTTGGCTGCGCCAGGCACAACGGGTGGCTGGTCGACGAAGGTGTCGCGATCGCGGATAATGGCCTGGGGGATGAGCTGCTCGCTGTGGGTCGCGACGGCAGCCAGGCGCTTGACCACATGCAAGCCCACCCCCAATCATGCGCGGTCCCTGGACGAACAACCATCCTTCCTCACGCCAGATTCCGGAGGCGGTGGCGATGATCCAACAAGCCGGTAGCGTCTCATGTGCTCACATGCCGGCTCACCAGTTCTGGGTATGTGGGGTCATCTGGTCACTACTGAACACTGTCGACTCGACGGGGGACCGGGTTGGGACGAGGCCATGCGTTCCCACGAGGAACGACCCCTAGCTCTGAACTGTCAAGCACGAATTGGATCTGACGAATATGACAAGAGAATTTTTGAACCAACCATTATCTCCAGCGGCCGTGAATTCCGGGTTTGAGGCCTCGAATAAGACCGGACAGTCGGTCTGGGGCCGAGGCGAGATCTTGCCGATCACGGCTTGCATCATCGTGGGGCTGGCGATGGCCTTGTTGCCCGCGATCATCCAGTGGTTCAAGCTCGGTTATATGATTTGGATTGGCAATGGAGATGAGCTGTTCATGCTCGCCCTCGGGAGTCAAGCCTATTTCAACCACCCAGCCTACTTGTCCGACCCGGTTCTGGTCTCAGGTGGTGCAAGCCTGTTCAGACAACTCCCACTCCTTCCAGGGATCTGGATGGCCTGGGTCCTCGGCCTGGGACCGCTCGGAATTGATGTCTGCTGGCGCATCCTGGCCGGGTTGAGCCTCGCGGTCACCTGGTATCTTCTGATCCGCCAGTTGGTCCCGAGACCGTGGGTCGCGGCGGCACTTGTCATTGTCATGCTGGTTGACGTTGGGCTGCTCTCGGCCGGCCTTTTCTTCCGCCAGGTGCAGGTTTTTACCTCCGTGCTCACGGGAAGCCCCAACCTGGTCGTCGGGGATTTCGTCCACTCGGAATGGCGGGTCGCAACTCCCGCGCTGACGATGGCGTATCTCTTGCTCAATCTCTGGCTGGTGACGCGAGCCCGGCAGACGCCCACGCGGTGCTTCCTCGTCCTCTCGGGTGTGAGTTTCGGGCTGCTCTTCCATGTCTATCCTTACTTCTGGACGACTGCGGCCGCCGCGCTCGTTCTGGCATTCCTGATCGATCAAGGACATCGTCGGGTTTATCTTTGGACCGGTCTGGTCGGTGGCCTGATCGGCAGTTATCGTATCTTTTGTGATATGATGTTGAAGCGAGGTACGCCGCCCGACTGGTTGATTCGATCGGACAAGGTCGTCCATGTCGACCGGTTTACCGACATGAAGCTGCCGATTGTGGCCAGCCTGGTCCTGATCGTCGGATTCATCTGGATCTGGAGACAACGTCGGGATCTGATCTATCTCTGGTCGATGGGCTTCTCGGGACTTGTTTTGTTCAAGCATCATATCCTGACCGGCCTGACCATCGAAAACTATCATTGGCTTTATCTCTGGGCCCCCTGCTGCTCGCTCTTGCTGTTGCTCATGGTCGTCGCGCTGCTGCCGCGTCACGGACCCAAGGCTCGCCTCGCATTGGCGGGTTTGATGGTGCTTTGTCTGGCCGATGCGTTCATGGGCCTCAGCCTGCGCGTCGCCGAGTCGCTCCAAGCCAAGGCGGGGTTGGTTCTGGTCAAGAATTGTTATGAGTATCAGGTTCAGAGGATCGAGTCGGGTGCACCGAGATTCGTCCCCAACTCCACGGTTGCCGGCGAACACCAGTTCATCAACTTCGCGTCAATCCTCGAGAATCAGCGGCCCCTCGACAATTACTGGGTTTTCCTCAGCCCTCAAGTCACCGACGTGGAATGGGACGAGAGGATCGCGCTGAACAATTACTTGCTCGACCGGAATCGTGCGACCTTCGAGGCCGACCAGCGGGAAGGACTCAAGCTTAGGCTGGGTGGATGGGGGCCCTGGACCAGGGACGCCTCAGACGGAGAGCGGAGGGTCGTCAACCGGCTCGCGGCCTTTGACGGCGCGGTCAGGGATCCTGAGTCCGCCCTGAACCGGTTTGGCGTTCGGTACCTCGGCTTGCGAGCCGGCGAGTCCCCACCCTCCTACCTGGCCAGGCAAAAGTGGACCCGAGTCCAGGCAGGACCTTTCTGGCAAATCTGGGAACGATCGGCGTCGCCAAGTCGATGAAGCTCGGGCCTGAGCTGTCACACTGGGACGAAAAAAGACATCAGCGCTCACCCGTTTTTCCTCGCGGGATTGTTCTGGGGAGATGGCGGCGAAACTTTTTCGGGCTCAGGAACTGAACCCAAGGCTCCTGCGATACCGCGATACCCTGATGTGCGGAAAGTAGGCTTGCAGGTGCCACCCGCGACACTTAAATTGGATTGCGATGGTCATGAAAACGCATCCGAGCAGCGGCACAAGGGAGCCTACGGCGTTTTCCCCGTAGACGTGGAATTCGGCAATGATCGACCCTTAACACGGCCCCGGCTTTCGAGGGCGGTTGGCTAATCCATGGGAGCATCCTATTGCCTGCCACCTGCCGAATCGTTGATCGCGACGGCGAACTGGTCGCCACAGTCTCCGATTTCGATGACATTCGCGCGATTCTCAGCGACGCTACTCATCGGCAGCCGTTGTTGGGGAAGCCGCCGTTGCTGAGCGTGGTCATCCCGCTGTTCAACGAAGAGTTGAACGTGGGGCAACTCCATCGCCGGCTGGTGGATTCCCTCGATCCACTGGGTGAACCCTACGAGATCCTTTTCGTCAACGACGGCAGCCGCGATGATACGCCGAAGCGGCTGGAACGAATTCAAGACGAGAGTCCGCAGGTCTCCGTGATCCACTTGAGCCGGAATTTCGGCCACCAGGCGGCCGTCTCGGCAGGGTTGGAATACGCAAGGGGCCGGGCCATCGTCGTGATGGACGGCGACCTCCAGGATCCGCCCGAGGTCCTCCCCAAGTTCGTGGATCGCTGGAGGGAAGGCTACGACGTGGTCTACGCGGTCCGTCGGCACCGGAAAGAGGGGCCGATCAAGCGGCTCTGCTACTTTCTGTTCTACCGGATGATGAACGCGATCAGCGACATCAACATCCCACTCGATAGTGGCGATTTCTGTCTGATGGACCGCAAGGTGGTCAAGGTCCTGGTGGGCCTGCCCGAACAGATGCGTTTCGTCCGCGGGCTGCGTACGTTCGTCGGGTTCAAGCAAACGGGCCTCGAGTACGAGCGTGCGGCGAGAGAGGCCGGCAAGCCGAAATACACCTTGCGTTCGCTGATCTTGTTGGCGATCGACGGGCTGATCAGCTTCAGCGGCTATCCGTTGCGGCTCGCAGCCTATGTGGGAGTCGCGACCGCGTTCGCCTCCGTCCTGGTGACGGTCTGGGTTCTGATCGATGCCCTGGCCAACCATACTGCCCCCCGCGGCTGGGCCAGCGTCATGGCCACGATCCTGTTCGTGGGCTCGATCCAACTGATCGGGCTGGGGGTGGTCGGTGAATACATCCGACTGATCTTCCTGGAGTCGAAGCGACGGCCCATGTACATCATCGGCGAATATCGCCCTCTGAGTTCCACCTCGGCGGCGGACCGTCGTGGAGCCCAGGCTATCGAGACGGGCCAGGGAGTCCAGACATGATCCACCGCTGGTCCGAGGGCCTAGCCGATCACAACATGGCGGAGGAGATCTTGGTCGAGCTGGGTTCGCTCATCGACCGCCACCCCTGGTGGCGAGCACGAGCGCGGCTGACGCAGGAGCTCCTCGGTCGGCTGGGTGTCTCGCCGCCGGCGCGGGTGTTCGACGCGGGCTGCGGCTGGGGCACCACGCTGGAGGCTCTGGAGCGGGCCGGATATCGCGTCACCGGCGCCGACATTTCGCGCCGAGCCCTGGAGCGACTGGATCGGCCGGGCAGGGAGCTGGTGGAGGTGGACCTCACCAAGCCCTTGCCTGCTGAAGAGGTCGGGGCCTACGACGCCGTGCTTGCCCTCGACGTGATAGAGCATCTCGACGATGATCGGGCGGCGGTCGGCCGGCTCGGCGACCTGGCACGCCCGGACGGGTACGTGGTGGTGAGTGTTCCGGCCCGTCCCGACCTGTTTTCGGAGTTCGATGCCATCCAAGGACATCGCCGCCGATACCTGCCGGACACCCTGGAGAGTGCATTCCAGGTCGCCGACCTGGAACTCGAGCAGATCTTCTGGTGGGGCGCCTGGATGGTGCCCCTGATCCGCCGGTCGCGCGGCCGCCCCAAAGCGACGGCTGACGAGTCGACCGCGCAGGCATACTGCCATTATCTCCGGCTCCCTCCCTGGCCGGTCCCCCTCGCCATGAAGGCCGCCTACGCGATTGAGCAGCCCCGCGCGCTCGCCGGCAAGCTCCGCGACGGTACGTCCCTCTTCGCCGTCGCTCGCCGGCGCGAGCGACGGCGGCCGTGCAGTCTTCGATCGTCGAACCGGAGCGAACATGAGCCCGACACCCGACCCGGCTAGGACCGTGGCAACAACCGGCGCCACCCCGTCGTCTTCGGTGGTGGGCGACTTGGGCTCCATCCTGCTGCTGAGCGCAGCCTGGGCGGGGATGGCGATCCAGGTCGATCCGCGGGGAGAGTTTTCGCTGAATGATGACTGGGCTTACGCGCTTCCGGTCAAGGCCTTAACCGAACAGGGTTTGATCCGCTTCACGTTCTGGCAGTCGATGACCCTGATCGGCCAGGTGCTCTGGGGCGCTCTGTTCTGCCTGCCTGGAGGGTTTTCGTTCTTGGCGTTGCGGTTGTCGGTGCTGACGGCCGGTCTTGCAGGCGTCTTGGGACTCTACGGGCTGTGCCGCCATGTTGGTTCGGGCACCGCGCTGGCGACCCTGGCCGCACTGACGTTGGCGCTCAATCCCATCTACTTCGGACTGTCTTGCACCTTCATGACCGATGTCCCCTTCACGGTGCTGCTGATCCTCAGCATCCTGGGGCTCTTCGTGGGGCTCGATACGGGGAGAGACCGGTTTCTTCGGATCGGTTTGGCAGCTGCCTTTGCGGCCCTGTTCGTTCGCCAACTTGCCCTGGCGGTATTCCTGGCCTTCCTTGTCGCGTCTCCGCTCAGGCTCGGCTTCGGTCGCCGCTGGCTCCTCTACGCGATGTCCCCCACGCTACTTGCGGGCGTCAGCCTGGCGGCCTATTCCCGCGTACTAGCCCACTTCGGCCGGCTTCCGGGGATGTACTACCTGAAGGCCTATTCCCTCAATGATTCGATCCAGGATCTGCTCCACGTCCGGCTCGGCGCGCTCAAACCCGCCCTTCGCGCGGCGCTTATGATGTTTATGCTAGTGGGACTCTTCGCCCTGCCCTTGCTATCCGCACTGTGGCCCTCGCTGGTTTCAGGATTCGAGAGCGGCAGGCGGAATCTCCGCCTCGGCTGGATCGTCGTTTTCACCTGTGTCGTAACTGCGGCCCTCGCTGCGTTAGGCAACTTGCTGCCCATGTCGGGGAACATCATAGACGACTTGCGGATGGGGATCGTCTCGCCTCCGGGCTCGGGTTTACCGGTTGCCCCGAAAGCTTACTGGATTGTCCTCACGGCTGCCGCGGCAGTCGGGTTGTCGCTCCTGCTCCTAGTCCTCTTCGACCTTTCGACGGCCGCGATCCGCGGGCGGGACGAGCGTGGGGCGAGATTGCGGTTCCGTGTCGTCTTCCTGGTGCTGACGGGTGTGCTTTATTTCGGCCCGCTGGGCTTGCCCTATCAGGCCATGCTAGACCGCTACGTGCTGTCAATCCTCGCCCTCTTCATCGCCCTCTCGGTGCTCGTGCTCCAGGTTGATGGCGGCCAAGTCACCCGCCGCTCGCTGGCGACCGGTCTGGTCCTTGCGGCCATGTTCGGCGCGTACACGGTGGCGACCGTGCACGACCTCTTCGCGTGGCGGAGGGTGCGCTGGGAAGCTTGCGGCGACCTGATGGCCAGACGGGTGAACGGCGTCGAGGTGCCTGCCGACCAGATCGACGGCGGCTTCGAGTTCAACAACCAGATCCCCAACGAGCGGACCATCTACACGACCAGCGTCAACGGAGACCTGGTCGCCGAAGCCGATGCTCAGGCCCGACCCTACGCGGTCGCGTTCAGCGAGTTGCCGGGTTTCGAGACGCTGGAGCGCCGGAGGACACCGGTCTGGCTCCGGTATCCGCCTCAGGAGATCCTGGTTCTCCGCCGGGTCCAGTCGCGTCCTTGAGGGAAGGCGTGCCGGCCTTGCGGCGACACCGCGCCCGCCCGCGATCGCGCCCCGGCCAGACGCCGTCGGAGATCTACCGCCATTATCTCGAACTGCCTCCCTGGCCACTGCCCTGGGTCGCCAAACTGGCGTTCCTGTTCGAGCACGGTCCGGCCCGCCGCGGGCTATTGCGGACTGGTACATCACTGTTCGCGGTGGCCCGCCGCCCCTGCGACGGGGCGGCCCCTTCAGCTTGCCTGGCAAAATCACCAACGTGACCATTTTCCACGAACCGGTGCGGTGCTCGCGGTGCCCGATCGAGCCGGGTCTGCCCTGACCCCGCGTGCAACCCAGCATGTCTGACCCTTCTTCGGCCAAAGGTCAACGACGCGGCTGTCCCCGCCGGGACCAGCACCGCGACTCCAGACCGATCACCGCCCGCTCCAGGCGTGACGGAGTCGTAATGCTTCTTGGCCGGATGAAGGAGTGCCCCTTGGATCTTGTCCAGTCCGACTGCGGCTGTGCGGGCCTGGCCCGGTGCAACCGGGGGCGAGGGTGCCAGGGCTTGGTCAATCATCACGTCTACTTCGATTGCCTCGGCGCCGGCAGTACGCCCTGACCGCGCCGGCCAAGGTGCATCCATATCAACGGGAAGCGAGACGGCCATGAAACCTGACTCTTCCCGTACACCTGATCCGCACCAGCCCGATGACACCTCCGGCGAATCGGCTTCCACCCCGGCTGAAGGCGACGATCCCGGCGCCGAGGAGATGATTCCGGATTACCCGGACGCGGATGTCCAAAACCGCCTCTGGCTCAAGGCGGTCGTACCGCTGCTTCAGCTTCGTTCCCACGAGACTGATCCCAGCGGGCGCGTTCAGTTTGCCTTCGACCAGATGTACGTCGCGGCGTGCGAGCGAGTCGCCCGCATCCTCCGCTGCGACCTTCCGGCCAGCCCGGGCTGATTGTCGAACGAGCCCGAGAGTCGCCCGCCGGGGCGGTCGTTTTCCCATCAGCCGGCAAACCCCCGGAATCATCTCCCGAACGGTCCAGCAGGGGCAGTCGCCCCACGCAGCCGGTTTCTCATCGATGCGGAACTTATGAATAAAAGGCAAGCCTGCCGAAAACCGGCGTTTTTGCAGATCAGGGATCGTGTTTCAAAGGAATTTCCGTTTTACCGCAACTTTGCAAGCCTTAGACCAGATCATATGGGAGAAGGATGCAGTGAACGGGAGATCGAGAAGGAACAGCCGGGTCAGAACGTGGCCCGTTTGTTTCATAACGTTGGTCCGACTGGACCAAGCACCCATTTCGACACGGAGAGGAAACAGCCCAGATGTGCCGCAGATTCGCAATCGAGAGTCTCGACTTGTTTGATGTTCTGGAATCAAAGTTGAGTATGAGTTGTTTGGCGTCGGGGCCCGCCGTCCCGGTCGCGGTGGTCGATGACCCGCCGCCGGATCCCGAGCCCGATCCCGGCGACCTGCCGACCGACGATCCCCCGATCGTCGTTCCGCCAATTCCGCCCTCAGGACCCGTCGGTCCCGGCAAATAGCCTTCGCGACTATCATCTCGATCGGCGACGTCCCGCCCGCCGATCGTCATCGAGCCGGCGCCCCCACCGCCACGCGGGGCGCCGGCTCGTGGCCGCGAGCCGTTTCTCGGTTCGCCTTTTCCTGAACGTGATTCCCATGTCATGAGGCTGGCCCGGTCACGCCCGCCAGGCTCACGCGGAGACGGTGCGCGCTCGAACGACCGCTTCGCGGAGCTTTCATCAAGGGATTTCAAGAGATGCCAACCTACCCAATCTTTCATCGCTGGAGCGCCAGGCTCATCGCCATGGTGGAGGCCGAGACCTATCCGCGGGCCTTGGAACTGGCCGTGGCGCGGGGTGTCAAGATGCTGTACGCAGACCTGGAAGGAGTCAAGGTACGGGGAACTTCCCTGACCGAAGGCGACTTCCGCGGCGCCGAGCTGAGCCAGGCCGAGCTGGCCGGCGTTAACCTCGAGAAGGCCGACCTGCGAGCCGCCAGGCTTGTCGGAACCGATCTTCGGCAGGCGTTTCTGAGGACTGCGGATCTGCGGCAGGCCGACCTGCGCGGGGCGGACCTGCGGTTCGCCAGTCTCGAAGGGGCGCAGCTCGTAGGGGCCGACCTCCGCGGTGCTTTGCTCACCGGCGCACGGCTCGAGCGGGCGATCTTGGACTGGAGATGGAGCCCCGTCGCCATGGAGCTTCTGCGCCAGGATGGCGTGGGATCCACGGCCGCGTCGAAAGTCATGGCCGAGCTGGCGTTTCAGGAGGACGTGCGGCCGTTCTGCTGGCTCAGGGTGCTGATCCGCCATGGATCGCAGGCCAGCGCGGCGCTCGGGGTGTTCTCGAAGCACATCCGCCCGGGAGATAACGCCCCTGAGCTGCTGCGCAGGCTGGCAGCCGACCTCCCGGCCGGATCAGCGGAAGCGGTAACCGCGCCCCAGCCGTCCTCACCCTTGCTGTGGACCCGCCGCGCGGGACGGAACGAGCCGGTCATCCTCCGGAAGGATTGATTCGCGATTCAGTTGATTCACGCAGGTTTGCACGAGAGGGAGATGATCAAGACAATGATCCCTGATACGCAGGCACGATCCGACCCGGCTCATCACTCGGCCGGGCAGCCGGAGACGATCCCCTCTGGCGCGCGGGCCGGTGGAGCTCCCTCCGTAGGGCCAACACCAGCCTCACCGCGGCCCCGGTCCCGGCGGCGGTCGATCTCCGCCTCCCGGACCCTGGCGATGTTGACCTTGCTGCCGGTCCACGCGACGTCGGTGCCCCGGGTCCACGTCGAGCCACGCCAGCCCGATGGCACGCTGAGGGTCCTTGATCGCTTTACGGGACAGCAGCTTATCGTTTACACGCCCCGGTTCACCCAGCAGTTCCGCGCGGGGCATCGTTCGGGGCGGTGGTACGTTCGCCCGGTCACCCACGTCGGCACTGATCCTACGAGCCGGAGCTTTGCCACCGCCCGGGGCGCGATCGAGGGCCTGACAGCGGGTCGCTGGAGCCTCCGTTCCAGCTCCGCCAAAGGCCCTCAGGAGCGGCTCCGGGTGATCTGGCCAGCTTCGGAACCTTCGCGAACTGCCGCATCTTGAGTCCGAGACCACAAAGGAAGCATGACGTGCGGCGGACCATTTTCATAAGGAATGAATCATGACAGCAACGTTGATGACCTATGTCAAACCGCGGCCCGCACACCGGGGGTCCCGCAGCGCAGGGCGCGGTGAGGCCGCGTCTTTCGCCGGCGATCCGGCACTCGGGGATCAATCCAGAGAACGCACGGAGGAATCAGCCGGCGAGAAGAGCCAAAGTGGGCCTCGACCGGCGCGGGAGCATGCTCCGAGGCAACCTGCCCGCCAGCTTACGCCGGCGGAGCAGCATGACCTGGCGGCCCGGATCAAGGCCGGCGACCAGGTCGCCCGCGAAGCCCTGATCGTGGCGAACCTCAGGCTGGTCGCGAACATCGCCAGGCGTTATTACTCCTACGGGGCAACCCTCGACGATCTGATTCAGGAGGGCAGCCGCGGGTTGATTTACGCCGTGGAGCGCTACGATCCGGAGACACACAACACCCGTTTCTCAACGTATGCGAGTTACTGGATTCGTAACACGATCCAGCGGGCCGTTGCGGCCAACTTTTCGCTGATCCGCGTGCCCGACTACATGTTCAGGCTGAATGTGCGGGCGCACAAGGTCGGCGGCGAGCCGCGAGCCGAGGACGGGCCCGCGCCGGATAACCGTGGATCGGCCGCGCTCGACTCTCGCTTGGAGATCTCGCACCGTCAACGTCAGCTCTTGAATCATTCGATGATCTCGCGGTCGTCGTATTATGGGATCGATGACTACGGCGAGGAGGCCTCTCTGGAGGAGACCATCGCCGACAGGCACCGTCCCGAGCACGATCTGGAGACAGCCGAGAAATTTGACGAGCTGCATAAGGCGCTCGACCAATTGACTCCCGTCGAAGCCTGGTTGATCCGCCGCCACTTCGGCCTGGACGATCCGCACGAAGACTCTCCTTCAGCGGTCACCCGCGCGGGGACGGCCGCGATAGCGACTGCCGGTTCGCGGCGGCGGACGTACGCCCAGCTCGGCCGCGCGCTGGGAATCTCCGTTCATCGCGTACGGCAGATCGGGCAAGGTGCGTTGGGGAAGCTGCGCAGTACCTTGCAGTGCGGTGTGTCGTCAACAGAGTTCTCGGACCGTGGTGCGACAGAGCCGGACCAGTCCTTCAGTCCTGCAAGCGAAACGACCGCCGCAGAGCATTGCGAATCCGGGAGATTATTACGGAAAAGACGAAGACCGCCAGTCGCCTGACGGCGCTGGAACAGGGCCTCTTGCGGCCGGCCTCGACGTGATTTTGGATTGGGGAATGGGGATTTTGGATTAAATCCAGTGCCCAAGCGAAAATCCAAAATCGGCAATCGAAAATCGGAAATCCAAAGCGGTTGCCGCCGCTTGCGACCCGGCGGCGACCCGGCGGTTCCTGGAATTGCTGCGGGGCTCCAGAGGTCAACTGCACCGAGTTCCGGGTTTTGCGTGCCGGCCTCAACCCGCAGGGAAAGTTCCGCCGCGCCGAAGACGTCGGCTTGCATCAAGGAGGGTCGACCCTGGCCTGCTGGTACGACGACATGGAGCTCTTGACGGCACACTCTCGGCGGTTGCTCGCGGTCTCGGGTTATGTCACGATAAACCCGGTCCGCCCCAGAGCTGCTGGCACGCTGCAACAGCCGCCTAGTCGACATCGGAGCACAAGCTCAAAAACGCCGCCGCTGCCCCGGACGACCGCCCCAGGGGATACCTGAGATCCGACCGAAGTCCGCCCCAGCAAGCCGCCAGGCTGCGAAAAGCCGCGATCAGTGAGGTCGAGCCCGCGGGACGGAAGGCCACCGTTTCGACGAGGGCGGACCACCGCGTGGCCGATCCTCCCCACGCCCCGGACAGCCCCTTGCTGTCCCGAGGGGCAGGAGGCTGACCCCCACCGTCTGGCCGGCCTCTTCCTGAAGGAACGGCTTACGTTCTCAGAAGGCATCGATCTGAGGTTCTGGTGTGATGTGTTTTACTTCTGGGATGGATCGGCCTGCCGACAAGTTCCCACCGGCGAGATCCGCGCCCAGCTTTCGCAGTCGCTGGCCTGCAAGTTCGACCGGCTGTACAACCACGAGCTGGCCCGGTCGGCCCGCGAACGGGACGAGACTCCCTCGCCAGCAGGGGCCAGGCGACTCCCTCGACCGATCGCGGTGACCAGCCGCATGGTGGCAGACGTCCTCCGGGCGATCGCCGGACTCGGCCTGAGCGTACGTGTTTAGCCTGCCGGTCAACCTGTTATCCGGCAAGGGATTACGGCAACGGGCCGCGCGGCCTCGCCGGCAGTAACTCCTTGAAGGGCAACAGGTTGCGTCGGCAACACGCTGAACACGCACTCACGACCGGGAGGACACAGGGCTGTTCGACCGCTTGAGCCGAGGGCTGCCAGGCATCTTGCTCTGGGCGCTTGCCGGCTGGCAGCGGTTGCGCCGCCGGACGCCGGTTATGCAGCCCCGGTCTGGCCGGAGGTTGCTCGCTGCCATGATGGAGGAGCTGGAAAGCCCCATCTCCGCGTTTCTCGGCGACCGTTGCGTGCTCGACCCGCGAGAGATCGTGCCCGTCGCCACGCTCTACAAGGAAGGTCTGGAGGAGCTGGTGCCAGGAGCACGGGCGCGATGCGGCGGGGGATGAGCCATCGTTTGGTCCCGACCTGCACGCGGCGAGTCCCGATCTGTCCAAGAGCCGGCTTCGCCGGGGATCGCTTCGGATCACTCACTGCCGGGGAATCCGCCTCCGCACGCCGCTGGACCCCGACCAGGAACCGGCCGACGAGGAACCGCCGACAACAGCCGAAGCTTTCGCCGAGCCGCGCCGTTCTGAGCTCGGCGATCGTATCATGATCGTCATGCATGCATAGTGTCTCGGGCTGGTCGGGCTTGATGAGCATCAAGATCGCCTGTAATGACGCCTTTTTCCAACATCTCCCTTGTAGACGCGGTGAAGATCTTGTTGCTTTTTATCACATCGACTGAATCGATTGGAAATTTGACGGCGGATGAGCTAGAAGGATGATCGACAGGGATCGAGACCTGTCTTTGGATCGGAAAACATAGTCTGACATCACCGACAAAATTGAACGCCCGTTCATATTGATCGGGCGAAGTTGATGGGTAATTCGGTGGCCGCAGCTACCTAAAGCCATTGGAAACAGGGACTTGTCGCTGGTTCTTTTCAAACTCCCTATCCGTCCCAGACTATCACTCGGGACTTTTGTCGGTAACGTCTAGTCTGGTTTGATGTTTTCGTTTCCTTGAATGGCCGCGTTTGGGGCTTGTAAACAGGCGATCGAGCAAGAATGTCACGCGGAGGGCTGGTAAACGTAGAGGCCCCGGGCTTAACAGATTTTCAGAAAAAGCCTCGTTGACTTTTTATTCTTTGACAAGCTCCTTGCAACTGAACAGAATTGGGCCTCTTCAACGGTCATCGGCGGCCAGTACAACTCTCCCCAAGCTGATGGCCCCCAGGAATCACAGTACGGCCGAGCCGGGCGTCGGCTTATGTGATCTCCTGGTCATCTGGACGCATGCCCGGCGTCTCGGTAATATCTGTTCGATGAGATTCTTCCCGGCTTCTGACAGTTTGCAGAGAACGGTGGATTGCGAAACAGGATGCTCCACTATCAAGGAACACGCATGCCGTTCGGTCTTACCATCCGGCCGTTCGTGTCTTTGCAAACCGTCATTCATTAACGGTTGCCGACGGAGTGGGGCTTCAACTCGACGCTTGATGGCCGGTTTGCCCATCAAGTCGCTTTTCGCCGGGATCGATCTGATCGAGTTGCGGCGATGAAAGACAGATCACTCCGTCCTGACCGTATCAACCTTGAATTTCTAGGAGCTCCAATGAAGAAAAGATCGCTATTTCTTGCGGTTGCCGCGGGCTTACTCGTTCTGGGCGTTGGCGCCCCGAAGTCCCAGGCAGGCTACCTCGACTCGTTGCTGGGAACGACCGTCGGCTACGGTGGCCTGGACTTCACCTTTGACACCTGGAAACCGACTGGCGGTGCACCAGACGCGGCCGATGTAGCCGTCACCTTCGAGACTGTCGGTGGCTACGTCGGCTTTACGCTCAATGGGTCTTTCGGTGCAGGCGCGAACAGTACCTCCGACGGCTACCTCGTGTACAATGTGAGCGGAACCCAAATCACCTCTGCCCTACTGATGGGCAACCCTGCGCTCAATCCGGGAAATACGACCGGTCTGGCGTCGGTGACCGATACCATCCACGGGGGACCGAATATTTTGGGACCCAACATCGCAAACCTCTATATCCAGAACAACCCGCCCGGACCTTTGAGCGACTCCGCGACCTTCGCCCGGCAGACCACCATCACGGTAGAGAAGGACATCGAGGCCAAAGGCGGGTCCACAGGCGTGTCCATGTCTGCCGTCCATCAGTTGTTCGACGCATCCCCATCCGTATCCGTGCCCGAACCGACTTCTCTCGGCCTTCTCGGAATCGGCCTGAGCGGCCTGCTCACGTTGCGTCGGTTTTTCAAGCGGACCTCGGTCGCTTGATGAAGCGTGATCACTGAACCACCCATTCGGGGCGATTCTCCGTTATGCAAACTGACGCCCCGGGCTACTTCCGGGATTCGTTCTGGCAAGCGAGGACCCCTGGGTCCTCGCTTGTTTTTTTCTTATCCGCTCCGCCAGCGATCTCAAGCTTTGATAGTGGTTGGAGCGACGAACAGGGAGGATTGTCGCCGCGACCACGAGCAAAGCCACTGGCTGGGAGGGAACCGGACTCGGCGAGGGAAAACAATTGGGGGCGGCCATGGCCGAAGACGCTCAAGAGGCCTATGAACAACTGCTCCGACAGGCGCGCGAGTTGGCGGTGCTGTCGTCCTGCTCGGCGCTGTTGCTTTGGGACGAGCAGGCCTACATGCCCAGGGGCGGCTCGACGCACCGGGGCGAGCAGATGGCGCACCTGGCCGGTCTGCACCACGAGCGCGCGACCGATCCCCGGTTCGGTGAGTTGCTGGCCATCGTCGGGGGCTCCGACCTGGTGGCCGATCCCGAATCGCCGCAAGCCGTCAACGTCCGCGAGTTGCGCCGGAACTATGAACGAAAGGCCAGGCTGCCGCGCGACCTGGTGGAAGCTCTGGCCAGAACCACCTCGCTGGCCCAGCAAGAGTGGATCGCGGCGCGGAGTGAGGCCCGTTTTGAGCGTTTCCGCCCGTGGTTGGAGAAGATTATCCTGCTCAAACGTCAGGAGGCGGCCTGCCTGAGCGAGGTCGCCGATTCCGGTGTCCCGGGCGCCGCGCTCTACGACGCGCTCCTGGACGACTATGAGCCGGGTGCCCGATCTGCCGAGCTGTCTCTCTTGTTCCAGGCCTTGCGCGAGGAACTGGTGCCGCTGGTGCAGACGATCAGCGCGGCGTCGGCGCGGCGGAACCGGGATGAGCAAGGTTCCCAGGCCGGCGCAGGTGCGCACGGAGACGCGATCCTCAGGCGGGCCTATCCGCCGATCGGCAGAAGGTCTTTGGAGAGACGGTCGCCGTGGCGATTGGCTTCGACGTAACCGTCCAGTCCCCTACTTGGCATCCTTTATGCTTGAGTAGTCCGAGATTTCGTTTTGACCGGTGGGTGCCTTGAATTGCCGTGGCTGCTCAATTGCTCTTGCCAGACGGGGCGAGCAATCCGTATTGTCGCGCGGCATGAACGATCCCCCGTCGTCTTCAATACCGGCTTGTCCCCGTGCGCTCAACTCCTCAAGCGGATCGTCGAGCTCGAAGCCCTCGTCCGGGACCTCCAGGAACGGCTCAATCAAAACTCGTCCAACTCCTCGATCCCGCCTTCGGCCAATCCCCTGGGTATCCCCAAGCCTGTGGGCAAGGCCCCGAGCCGGCGCAAGCCAGGCGGTCAAACCGGACATCCTGGACATCATCGCCATCGCCTCCCGCCCGAGCGGGTCAACAAGATCGTGCCCTATGTTCCCATGGTCTGCACCTACTGCCAAGCTCCTTTGCCCGTCGAGCCCGGGCCAGGCGACCCCGAGCCGATCTGGCATCAGGTTGCCGAACTCCCCGAGTTGGCGGCGGTCATCACCGAGCACCAAGGACACTCGCGCACCTGCCCCTGCTGTGGCCACCTCAATCGTGGCCAGATTCCCCCGGAGATCCGCGCCCACGTCATCGGGCCACGCTTGGCGGCGGTGATGTCTTACTTCAGCGGCCGTCATCATCTCGGCCGAAGGGCCGTGGAAGAGATCGTCGAGACCGTCTTCGAGGTGCCGACCTCCCTGGTCTCCATCTCCGCACTCGAAGCCGAGACGAGTGCCGCCTTGGCCAGTCCGTATCAGGAGGCCCGGGTGGCGGTCCGTGAGGCCGCCGTGCAGAACACCGACCAGACAGGCTGGAGCGAGAAGGGGCAAAAACACTGGCTATGGGGGGCGGCGACCGCGACGGTGGCCTTCTTCGTGATTCACCTGCGGCGCAACTTCCAGGGCCTTTGGGCCCTGTTGGGCGAGACGATCACCGGCATCGTCTGTAGCGACCTCTGGTCGGTCTACAGCAGACTGCCGCTGGAACTGCGGCAGGTCTGCTGGGCTCACCTGAAACGCGACTTTCAGAAGCTCATCGATCGAGGAGGACCCGCTGAAGCAATTGGCCGGGTGGGCCTGGAGGTCGTGGAATGCCTGTTCGCCGACTGGTGGGCGTTCCGCCGCGGCGAACTGGACCGACCTGGCCTTCAGGCTCGGCTGGACCCGATTGCGCGCGAACTTCAAAGCATTTTGGAGCAGGGTCGCTCCTGCCCGGATTCCAAGGCCGCGACCTTTTGCGCCGACCTCTTGACGCTGTACCCTGCGTTGTGTTTATTCGCAGGAATCGAGGAGGTCGAGCCCACGAACAATCCTGCGGAACGCATCCTGCGTTTGGGCGTGCTGTGGCGGAAGAACGCCTTCGGTTGCCACAGCGTGGCAGAGTGCCGGTTCGTGGCGTGAATGCTGACCGTGGTCCAAACCCTGCGGTTGCAGAACCGTCCGGTACTGGATAACCTGTATCGCGCAATCGTGGCTCATCGGGCAGGCCTTCCCGCTCCGCAATTACTGGGCCATGCTGGAGACTGAACGGTTACGATGCTTTTTTCCAACATCCGTTGCGTTTGTTTGATGTGAAGCATGTTGATTTTCGTCGATTTTACGCCAATCCGGTTGCATTGGACTTGGTGATCAGCTAATAGCATGGTTCGTGATCGGTGAGACGTGGCTTGCGTGACAATTTCTTCTGCGGCGCTTCTCAGCGGTCGCTCTCGCCATCTGTGTCATCAGGTTGATGGCTCATCTGGGGAAAGGGGTTTGGATGTCGAACGGTCCTTTGGTCGGGGTGAAGTAAACCCAACATGCTCTTGACTTAGCGATTCACTCAGGGGAGTGCTGGGTCGGGAATTTGTTTTTGGCTCATCCTGCGTTTCGGGGGGTTAGTTGGCAAGTATCACCCTAAACCCTTGTGTAGCAGACAGTTGTGG
>JBAUOX010000598.1:0-5607 GCA_049579985.1 Isosphaeraceae bacterium
TAGCCCACGCCGCGACGGCTGGGTGGTCGGATAGGTCCCCAGGAGTCCGAGGCAATGGCGACAGTCGATTACGTTCATGACCTCGCGTTCCCGAAGCTGAGCGTTTCCGAGGTCGAGCGGCTTGCCGGACTGGCGACGATCTGCTCGTTCAAGGACGGCGAGCTCGTTTTCCAGGCCGGGCAACGCGGCGTGCCTTTCTACGTCGTCGAGTCGGGCGAGATCGCCATCGTGGACGAATCGACGGACGAGTCGAAGACGATCGTCGTCCACGGCCCGCGCGAGTTCACCGGCGACGTCTCGCTGTTGACCGATCGCCCTGCCGCCGTCTCGGCCTACGCCAAGGGCGATACAAGGGCCTACTGCGTCGCCCCGGGCGAGCTGCGCCGGGTCATCCAGGAGATTCCCGACCTCAGCGACAAGCTGCTCGAGGCGTTTCAGACGCGCCGGATCATGCTGGAGCGGTCCGGCTTCGTCGGCGTTCGCGTCTTCGGTCACCTCGACGATCCGGCCCTGACGGAGATTCGCGAGTTCTTCGACAAGAATAAGGTGCCTCACACCTGGGTCGATGCCGATGAGCCGGACGGCCAGGCCGCCATGAAATCGCTGGAGGTCACTGCGGATCAACTGCCGTTCGTCTCCTGCAACCGGGGCACGCGCTCGCCGCGTCCCACGGTCACCCGGCTGGCCGAATGCCTTGGCCTGAAGCGCCAGATACGCACCGAGCCGTTCGACCTGGTGATCGTCGGGGCCGGGCCGGCCGGCCTCGCGGCCGCCGTTTACAGTGCCTCCGAGGGGCTGTCCACTATCGTCCTCGACCGGTTCGGCCCGGGCGGCCAAGCTGGCACCAGCTCGCGGATCGAGAATTACATGGGATTCCCCGCCGGCCTTACCGGCGCGGACTTAGCCAACCGGGGCTACCTCCAGGCCCTGAAGTTCGGGGCCGAACTGGTCGCCCCGGTCGAGGTACGATCGATGACCTGCGAGGACAAGACGCACCGGCTCGTCCTTGACGACGGGCAGGTCGTCAGCGGCCGGACGGTCCTGATCGCGACCGGTGCCACCTACCAGCGGCTCCCGGTTACTGGGTGCGAGCGCTGGGACGGGGCGGGGATCTACTATTCCTGCACCTCGGTGCACGCCCGCTCGTGCAGGAACGGCCGCGCCGCCGTGGTGGGCGGAGGCAACTCGGCCGGCCAGGCGGCGATGTTCCTCGCCGACCACACCGCCGGCGTCACGTTGCTCCTGCGCGGGGGTGACATTCGCAAGAGCATGTCCGACTACCTCGCCCGCCGGATTGAGCGGCACGAGAAGATCGATGTCATCCGCCACGTCGAAGTGGACGCCGTCGAGGGCGACCGCACGCCCACGGGCCTGCGGCTCCGCAAGCTCAGGGAGGGCGGTACTCTTGAACTCGACTGCTCGGCGGTATTCGTCTTCATCGGCGCCCAGCCCCGTACCGGCTGGCTGCCCCCGAGCATCGCCGTCGACGCCAAGGGCTTCATCCTGACCGGGGCCGATGCCGCGCGCTCCGACCGTTGGCCATTGACGAACCGCGAGCCATGCACGGTCGAGACAACGTGCCCTGGCGTCTTCGCTGCGGGCGACGTCCGGAGCAACACGACGAAGCGGGTGGCGTTCGCCGTCGGCGATGGGGCGCTGGCGGTCACCTGCGCGCACCGGGTGCTCGCGGAGCTTTGATGGGAGGGAAGTTCGGGGGGGGGCGGAGTCGGAAAGCTGCATTTAGTGTACAGGCCGATGTCGGGATTTCCAGGTGTTTTCAGTGAATGCGGGGCGTCAGGACTGTACTCTGTGAACACCTTATATTCTTGCCATTTGATGCAACCAAGTACATAGAAATTTATATAAATATTTTATGTTCATTAAGTACAGTAGCTGATGACGTCAAACCCCGGGAATCACGCTCTTCGCATTCTACTGGGTGTTCATTAGGTGCATCTTTTCGACCCGTGAACGCTTACACCGTATGGAACAGGCTCCGAGGTCGTACGGCCGAACTCCCTCGATTCCGCCCCTGGCGAGTGGCCAAGAACGCTAAAGCCTTCGCCTGAAGGCGAGGGTTTTGACCCTCCCAGCCTGCGACGACAACGAAGAACGAAATTTGGTGGAGCAGTTCGTCAACCGCATCAAGCAGTTTCGCCGGGTGGCGACTCGGTATGAAAAAACCGGCCGCAACTTTCTAGCCTTCACCCAAGTTGCCTCAATCATGATTCAATCCTCGTAACCGTTCAGTCCCCTTACGGCACTGAATTCGCTCCACGTCATGTTGAGTAAACTGGGCTTTGGGTAGGTAATCGCCGATTTAAGATGAACACCTAACATGAGAAATCCATGATCCCTAATCAGCCTCAGTTGCCCAGTTTGTCGAGAGCAAATGCTCTGTGGTCGCTCCCGGGATCGAGGCGGAGTGTGGGTGCCGAGGACCTTCAAATCCGTGGATCAGGGCGAATCTCTGAGCGAGAAGTTCGAAGTGTCACAGTATCAATATCTTCGCTGCCAGTAGCTCACCCGCCGAGCGGGAGGGTGAGCAGTGGGCCGACGTGCCTGCCATCCGACTCTTGAAGTGCGAAAAGGATTTCGAGGATGGCCAGCACTGCCCGCGAATTCACGTCGTTCGGGGCGATGTAGAACCAGTACCCGCGGTAGTGAACGGCCACCTCCGCGTCGTGCGGGCGGTGTTTCTGCGCGTACACGAAGAAGTTTCCGGCGGTGATCCGCGTCCAGTCAAAGGGCGCCCCGTCCGGGCCCCAAGTTACTGGTGCAACCCCGCTCCGGACGTGTTCCTCGGGGACACACACACCCTTGGAGAGAAAGGTCATGATCTGCAATACAGACCGCATATTCAGGTAGATCGTGTCATTTCCCAGAGGGCTTGGAAGTTTCTGGTCGGCCTCCTCGGCCAGCTCTGATTTCATCTTGTACCGACTCCGCCCCGCAGCCAGATGAAAGATCCGTGCCGCTTCCTGAATTTCGGGCGAGTCGACGTACAGAGGGTGGATCTTGAGGAATAATTCCTTTTCCCGCTTGAGAAGCGTCATTTGCCCCTCACCCCGCGCGCGGTAGACGTAGCCGTCTCGGGCGGCATTCAAGAGATCACGCCCCTGGACCGAGCTATGGGGAATCGGGTCGGATGAAATCTCCGACTCCTCATTCGTGCCGAATGCCAGTTCGGTGGCGTCCCGCTGACGTAGCGACGAGAGAAGCTGGATGCCTCGGCGGAACTGCGCGTTGTCACTGGGGAGCTCGGGGGCCAGGTAAGTCGCAGTGGAAGCGTTCGGTACATCGTTGATGTCGTTGACGGTCAGCAAGAGGAGCTGCTCGACGTCCGCGCCGGCGTTGACCACGATGAACAGGTCGGACGACAGCGGAGTCAGCAGCGCCTTGGCGATTTCCCGTCCCTCGCGGGGATGGTAGCTCAGTGTCGGCGAATCGCGGAGGGACAGCTCGCCGAACCCTAGGCTCGCCCGGCCAGGAGTCTGGTTGCCGTAGCCTCCCAAGTAGTTGCCTCGTCCAGCCACCTCGAACTGACTCGTGATGTTGGGCAGGTCGATGAACACAGGCGAATCGGCGTAGCGGAGCCGCACAATATTGATCAGAAGTTGCTGGTCGCTGGTGTCTCGAATCACCTCGTTGTACCGCAAGCGTGTGTAGCGGACGGCATTAGGACCCACGCAGCCGCTGACACCGGACCAGAGGGCGATGAGGACGACGGCCCGTCGAATCAACCGGCACCACGTCGTCATGCTCCGAGCCCGAACTTCCATGGGACTCTCCCGAACCCGGAAGGTCGTACAGCCCCCCAGGACTCAGGAGCGCGGCATCCTCAGACCTCCCACCGAGAGTTATCGTCGACAAAGCCAGCAAACTTGACAAAACCCGCCATCTCAACCAGGCTCGCGTCGTGCGGAATGGATCAGGTGTAGCCCGACCCGGGCGGCGCCCGCAGACCCCTCGCCGCGTGGGCCAGGAAGATGGCGACCGGTAAGCCGATGCCGAGCATCATGAGACTCAGGAAACGCAAACCGCTGCGGAAGCCGTGGGCGACGCTCTCGATCGTCGCGAAGCCGCCGAGGACCGTGCTCGTCTCCTGCTGGAGGGAGGAGCCGCTCAGCCCCCGCTGGTGGAAGTAGCCGGCGACTCGGGATGAAGCCAGCTCGACGGCCGGCCGGTTCTCGCGGAGGTTGAGGCGATAGACGTCGAGAGCCCGGTCGGACCAGGCCTTGATCACCGTCCCGGTCGCGATCGGCACCGTGATGATCGGCACGACCAGTCCGATGATGCCTATGGCGCCGGCGTAGAGCTGATCCCTTCGCTCCAGCCCCTCAACCTCATCGGTCAGAAATGCCGGGGGAATCAGTCCGACGAAGGCCCCCCAGCAGGCCAGCATCACCGGCAGATGCTCTTTTGCTGTGAAATTGTCGATCGACGACAACCACCAGACGCAAGCGGCCGACCCCACGAACCCCGTGGCCAGCCAGACGTGCCGCAGCGACCGGCGCTGGAACCGAGTCGTGAGGAAGGTGGTGATCGCCATCGTCACCGAGGTGGGCACCATCAGCCATCCCGAGGTGATTCGCGGGTAGCCGCGCAATTCCGTGCAATACATGCCGATGATGGTCAGCACGGCCACCAAGTGCAGGAGCATCAGCCCGCGCGTCGTCAGGCAGAGGACGTAGACCCGCGAGCGGAGGATCCGGTTCGCGTGCTCGTCGGGGCTAAAGCCCGAGCCGAGCCAGGCAACCAGCACCACCGGCAAGGCGACACAGAGCACGACCGTGGCGACAAACTCGTTCGATGACCAGCCGCCCCACTTGCGGTACCAGGCGAAGGCGAACGTGATCGCCACGATCCAGGCCACGAAGGCTGTAAGGGCCAGCCAGTCGATCGGCAGGTGCACCGGTTGCGGCGGCCGGTCGGGGCAGATGAACCGCCAGACCAGAAGCGCTGCGACAATGCCGACTGGCACGTACGCCCAGTACATCCACCGCCACGACAGCCATACGTCAAGGTACGCGTTGACCAGGGGGGTCACGTGGCGCGTGGAATACGCGAAGACGCCGTAGAAGCCGATAGCCACCATCAGGAAGTGGTCAAACTGCTTGTAAAGCGTGACGCGGCAGATTGTCATCGCAACCATCTTGCCGAACCCCTCGACGAACCGGGCGAGGGCCAGGCCAACGAGCCCCCCCGCCGCCCCACAGAGGATGTTGCCGACGGAGAACACAAGCATCCCCAGGATCAGGGTGTACCGCATCCCGATCCGGGCCGACAGCGAGAACCCCACGAACACGCCGTAGATGACGCCGACGCCGTAGCCTACGGTGACCCAGGTCATGTCGTACTCGTCCGCCTCGATGCCCTTGCGGACGGCATCGTCGGTGATGACTGTCTGGACTATCGTCTGGTAAGGCACGAAGAAGACGAAGAGGATCGCCAGGGCGGCCAGCCAGCGCCGGGGCTCGAGCAAGAGGGGCGGCCCGGTTCCGGCGGTCAAGCTCTGAGGCTCCGCGGTGGGTGTCGTCATGGTGTCGCCGCCCCGGGCGTGCCGGCGGCATCCCCGCCCTGTGAAGGCTCCCCAGGGGTCTCGAG
>JBAUOX010000599.1:0-5447 GCA_049579985.1 Isosphaeraceae bacterium
ATCAAGGAAAGGCGGAAGCCGGGGATGACATCGCTCCCGTCGAGCTCGGTCGGCTCGGTCAGGATCTGCACCGTTGTCAGGGTAGTATAGACGTAAACCTGCCGGGAGACGGGATAGATGACCCAAACCTGCTTAGCACCAGCTCGGAAGTAGTCGACCAGCTTGAGGTTGATCTCGTTCGCGCTGTTCGTCTCGCTCACGACCTCGACGACCAGGTCGGGGATGAGGTCCCATGCCTCGGTCTTGGGAGCGCGCCTGCGAATCGGCCACTTCTTTGCCGAGACGAAGGCCAGGTCGGGGCGTCGTTTCAACTTCCCCGCGCGATCGAGCCGGAAGAGAGTCTCGACGACCACCTTGCCCAGTTGCCGGGCATTGACAACCTGTCCCAGCATGAAGGCAAGGAAGGACGCTATATCGCACTCGTACGCACCCATGGGCGGCAACTCCACGATCCGACCATCGACGACCTCGTAAAAGCAGTCGTCCGGTACGGGAGACGCTTTGACAGCCCCTTCCTCGGGGAAGTCACCCAGGTGAGCCGGTCCGCTGTCTGATGGGGTCACGGCCGCCATATCCGGTTGGTCTCCGCCATCGAACTTGAAAACCGTTGGATTCAGGCCGGGTGTAACCCGGACGCCGGGTTGTCACATTCCCGTCAGCGCCTCGAGCATGCTCTCGGGCGCGGGTGCGTATTCGAGCGGCTCCATGGTGTAGCTGGCGCGGCCCTGGCTGAGGCTGCGCACGGCGGTCGAGTAGCCGAACATCTTCTCGAGCGGGGCGCGGGCGTCGATGACAATGAGCTTGCCGCGCGTGGAAGTGCGGTCGATCAGGGCGCGCCGGCTGGACAGGTCGCCGGTGACGTTGCCCAGGTAGTCTTCGGGCGTGACCACCTCGATCCGCATGATCGGCTCGAGCAGGACCGGCCCGGCCTCCTCGACGGCCTTGCGCAGCGCGTCGGAGGCGGCGAAGCGGTAGGCAAGGTCGCTGGAATCAACGTCGTGATAGGCACCGTCGGTGAGCGTCACCTTGAGGTCGACCAGGGGATACCCGGTCCGGCCGCCCGACTTGGCCTCCTCGCGCAGGCCGGCCTCGATGGCGGGGATGAACTCCGAGGGGATCACGCCGCCCTTGAGCTTGTTGACGAAGTGGAGCACAGGCGCGCCTTTGGGCTGAGCTTCGGGCTCGAGATCGATGGTGATCTTGGCATATAGCCCCGACCCGCCGGTCTGGCGGATGCAGGCGCCCTCGACCCGCCTGACGGCTTTCTTGATGGTCTCGCGGTAGCTCACCCGCGGCCGGCCGACGTGGACCTTGAGGTTATAGTCGCGAGTCATCCGGTTCTTGAGGATCTCCAGGTGCAGCTCGCCCATGCCGGAGATGAGCGTCTGGCCGGTCTCCTCGTTGACCTTGAAGGTGAAGGTCGGGTCTTCGCGGGCCAGGGCGTTCAGGGTATCGGCCAGCTTCCCCTTGTCGGCCGAGCTGACCGGCTCGATCGACATGCTGATGACGGTCTCCGGGAAATCGATCCGCTCGAGCAGGATCGGATGGGCGGCGTCGCACAGGGTATCGCCGGTGACCGAGTCTTTGAGTCCCACGATTCCCACGATATCGCCGGTTGCGGCCACGTTGATCTGCTCGCGGTCATCGGCGCGGATGTGATAAAGCCGCGAGCTGTTCTCCTTCTTGTCCTTGCCCGGGTTGTACACCCTGGTGCCGGCCTTGAGGCTGCCGGAGTAGATCCGCACGAACGAGAGGTCGCCGTGGGCATCGTTGGTGACCTTGAATACCAGGCTGGAGAACGGCTCGGCCGGGCTAGGCTTGCGTGCCAGCTCAGTCCCCTTCTTGGGGTGATGGCCGACGATCGGCGGCCGATCGAGCGGGCTGGGCAGGTACGCCGCGACCGCATTGAGCAGCCGCTGGACGCCGACGTACTTGAAGCTCGACCCGCAGAGCACCGGCTGGGCGCGTCCGGTCAAGGTGGCTCGCCGCAGCGCCGCGTGAATCATCGCCTCGGACAGCTCGGCCCCGTCGAGATGGGCCATGTACTCCTCGGCGAACGTCTCGTCGAAGGCCGAGAGGCTGTTGAGCATCGTCTCGCGCCAGGCCTCGGCGTCAAGCCGGAGCTCGTCGGGGATTTCATCGACGGTGAACGTCGAGCCCAGGTCCTCGGTCTGGAAATGAAGGGCCTTCATGGCGACCAGGTCGATCAGCCCCTGGAACTCGCCCATCGTCCCCTCCGGCCCGGCGCCGATGGGGATCTGGATCGGGATCGGGTGGCTCTCCAGAAGCCGCTCCTCGATCTCCTTGTAGACCCGCTCGAACTCGGCACCGATGCGGTCCATCTTGTTGATGAAGCAGAGCCGGGGGACATGATACTTGGCCGCCTGCCGCCAGACGGTCTCGCTCTGGGCCTCGACTCCCTCGACCGCCGAAAAGATGACGACCGCGCCGTCGAGCACACGGAGCGACCGCTCGACCTCGGCGGTGAAGTCCACGTGGCCGGGGGTGTCGATGATGTTGATCGTGATCGGCTGCCCGTGGGCGTCCTGCCAGCGGCAGGTGATCGCCGCCGCGACGATCGTGATGCCCCGCTCCCGCTCCTCTTCCAGGTAGTCGGTCGTCGTGTTTCCCTTGTCCACGTCCCCCATCCGATGGATCTCACCGGTGTAGTAAAGGATGCGTTCGGTGGTCGTGGTCTTGCCGGCGTCGATGTGGGCAATGATGCCGATATTACGGATCTGGCGGAGGTCCGTCTGGTCGGGGTCGCTGGCCATGTTCGTCTGTTCCTCTTCCCGGCAGTACCGATCCATCCAACGTGGTCGTGGTCTGGCGGCGGGAAATCCCGCATCTGTTGGGTTTGCCCGTCTTGGGCCTGCTCTCGAGTCTGGCCCGTACGCTCATTCTCCAACAGCTTACCGCCTGAGCAGCCCGGAAGCAGCGCGAGTCAACCTCACGCCCCCCGAAAAGCTGTTCTCATCCCCGCGCTTCATCGCCCCGCCTCGCTTCCAGCTCGCTCATCCCGGAGGTCTCCAGGTAACGCGCCGACAGTCGGGGACTGGAAGACCTGCGGTCGCAAGGACGGGCGGGTCAGGAGACCACTGCCCGAACCAGCTTCCCCATGAACTCCAGAGTCCAATTCTGTATTTTCGTACGCTTTCATCTGCCACCGGTAGTTCACGGGGCGTCAGGGAGCCGGGCACCGGCGCAGAGGTTGTACAAGACCAACTTTTCACCGGTACTGGACGGGCGTGTGGTAGAGAAAAGTAGAGAAAACCGAGTTCAGGGAACCACCATTTGCCTTTCCTTGGCCTGCCAGTAGATCACCTACGCCAGGACCAGTCTGCACGAGTGCAACTGATCGCTCCTGGGGCCATCCAGGGGCCTTTTCGGGCACGTCCCTACGACCGGTGCAACCGACCTGCCCAGCCCGTCTCGGGTTGGTTACAATGAGAGTGAGTCAGCCGCGCACCGTAGAGGGGGAAAGGAGCCGGGCAGATGCCGACGCCCCAAGAGCTTGCCCGCACCGCCGAGCAGTACGACGAAGAACAGTGGTTCGAGTTCCTCGACGAGCTGGACGCCGTGTCTCGCCGCCGCCAGCGGCGGGCGGAAGAACCCGCCCCGCCGGCCGCCGCGGAGCGCGACACGATGGCGCACTGGATGGCCCGGAAGCACTTGGTCTCCGACAGCGGGATCCGCGAGATCTGGTACCTCCCGCAGGGCTCGCCCCCCGACGAGATCCGACTTCTCGAGGTGAACGACCGCCTGGCTCTCTCCGACGCCGAGGCGGCCCGGGTCGAACCGATCGAGTTCGGTCTGGCCGGCCAAGACACCCGGTTAAAGCTCCTCGTCGCGGACGTTTCCGGCGACCAACTCGACGCCATCAATGCGGGCCGTCTGGACCTGCCCCGGGGCTGGGAACTGAGCGGAAAGATCATCTGGGGCCGGCGGGCGTGAACGAGCACTAGCGGCTGTTCCTGGTCCAGGCGCGGTCGGGCTTCGCCGTGTTCGAACTACTCCGCAAGCAGCCGGCGGTAGCCTCGGGCCACCCGCTGCACTACTTGCAGATTGCCACGGAGATGTTCGGGAAGGTCCACGCCTGGAAGACGGGACCAAGGGGTCGATTGGATCGATTACCGGCTACTCCAGCCGACGGGGATCCCTACCTGTTTTCGATGGGGGTAATACTCGACCTGAGGGCCGGACTGATGCACGGCCGTGATCCCTGCGGGAAGCGTCACGACCTTATTGACCGTGTCGATCGTGATGATGCCTGAAGAAACAGGCGGCACAGGCGTTGGTGTGGGAGGCACTGGGGTCGGAACCGGAGTGGGTGCTGGGGGATTCACGGGCGTGGGCGGAACGGGTGCGGGGACGTTTCCGCCCATCGCGTCGAAGTCCGCGATGAGCGTTGGCCAGTCGAAGCCGGTGGGGGCCTTGGCCTGCGCCTTGATGAGCTGGGCCTGGCTCACCAGGATGTACGCATCCCCTCCAGCCGCGGGGACCATGTACTTCGCCACTGCCGCCCATGTCAGCGTGCCCAAGAGGCCCCATGTGTCGATCGTGATGCCAGCCGCGTTGTAGCCGACGCCGACCACGCAGTGACCGTTTTGCTGGTCCGGCGAACCCGCAACATCCCAGGTGAAGCCACTGGCTTGCGGCATGGGATTGATCCAGGCGTCCGGTAACTCAACGCCGAAGTAGACGTTCTCGAACAGGTATAATGCCTGCATGAGCAACGTCCGATTGGTCGCGTCGACCGCGAGCCAACCAGCCAGCTTGTCGCCGCTCGCAAAGCCGGTCGAGGTCCAGTACTTCAGGGCTGTCTGCTCGTCGCAACCATTGTCGGTCGAGGGGTCTCCCGGCACATATCCACCAATGGCCGAGTAATCCGCGATGATCTGCTGATTGGTCGCGGTAAAAAGTTGGCCGGCGTTTCCCGTCCACACAGCCTCGACGTGATAGCCGCCCGCGATCACGCAATCCCCCAGCGTGTCGTTGTCGTAGATGTTACTCAGTGCGGGCTGACCGGCAGACGTCCAGCCCTCCTCGGTCGCGGGGGGCGGCGGGAGCGCCACGCCGCGGAGGTAGTTCCGGAACCGCAAGTGTTCCGAAGCGGCCTTGGCCGGACGGGTCCGGCCCATCTTGACGTGGCGATTGTGGAACGGTGAGTGGATCGTTTTGAGTGGCACGGGAAGCCTCCGGGCTGAGGGTGAGGAAAGCTCGGTTCAGACCGCCGGATTGGAGCCGGCAATGGACTTGGCCGCATTCTCGAGGATCTGGAGTTTCAATCCCCTCCCGGCGGTGAAGCTGGGAGAAAGCTTATGATAGCCGATTCGATCGGACCGTGTAAGGGGGTCAGAAAAGAATCGCACTAGACCTAAAACAAGCGTGATGCGAGGATTGACATAGGGTTGACAGTGGCCCGCACCCTGTGAAACAAGCCACGA
>JBAUOX010000600.1:0-3341 GCA_049579985.1 Isosphaeraceae bacterium
ACGCACGGCCTGGTCAAACATGGCGTCCTTTCCGGGCGGGGGCTGGTCTACTCCCTCGCCGGGAACCTGGTCAGCGTCCTGGCCCGCCGCGAATGGACCGGAGGCGCCTACGGATTGATCGAGGCCATCGTGCCCCCGGGCGTCGGGGCCCCGATGCACACCCACTCTCGCGAGGACGAAGCGTTCTACGTGATCGAGGGCGAGCTGGAGTTCGACATCGACGGAATGAGGGCAATGGGGTCGTCAGGGGCGTTCCTCCACATGCCCAGGGGCCGCCCCCACGGCTACGTCAACTGCACGAACGTGCCGGCCAGGGTGATCTGCGTCTTCACGCCGGGGGGCTGCGAAGGCTTTTTCGAGGAGGCGGGGGAGCCCGTTGGCGATGTCGCCCAGGCGGTGGCCACGCCGCGGCCGGCCGACCCGCAGAGGCTGACGTCGATCGCGGCCAGGTACGGCATGAGCATCATCGGTGAGCTCCCAGAGGCCTGAGCAGCCCCGGCCGCGATCGGGTTGCTGGGCGGAATGCTCCCATTGCTGGGGTGGTGGAATCACCTGCGGCAGTGGCTCGGAATTGTCCTACGAGAAGTCCGGTGGGTCGCGGCGAGTACGCCTTTGACCCACCCTACAAGAAGGCCGGCGGGTTGCGTCACTCGGGCGATCGTTGCCTGCGCTCGATAAACACTCAGATATAGACTCTCCTGTTGTAGATGTACCGCTCCGCGAGCAGTACCCCGAGTGCCGCGCAGGCGAACCATTTCCACCAATCCTGTTGCTTGTCCTGGGTTTGCTGGGTGCCGACGACTGGTCAGGGAAACGGTGACGCAGCTAGTTTTGATTCTAGCTGCGTCCTCGTTTCTGCTCCGTCCACGCTCTCGGACCTGCTGCCGCCGGATCACGGTCCCGACAGAGATGTGAGCATCTGAATGTGGGGGAGGAATAACGCCAGGATGATGAACAGGACGATCCCGCCCGGGATCAGGACGAGCAGGGGCTGGATCAGGTGGCCCGTGTTCTTGACCATGATCGCGACCTGCTCCTCGTAGGCGTCGGCCAGGTGGGCGAGGCTTTCGGGGACTTTGCCGGTCTCCTCAGGAGCTTTGCGGGCCGGGTAGCCCTGGGGGATTGCTCCCCCAGAGGTCGGGTAAGGAGGTGACGTCGCCGCCCCTCAGAGTCCGCAGCCCTTCTCCGAGATGTTTGGCACAAACTCCATTTCGAGGTGCAGATTGCGAGCACCGATCGGCAGAAAGCCGAGACGCTGGTAAAGCCGTTGGGCACGGTTGGAGACTTCAACGTGCAGTCGCACGGGTTTGCCCGCTTCGGCCGCCTCGTCCAGTATCGCCGCGATGAGCGCCGCGCCGATGCCCTGGTTGCGATGTTCCGACAGCAGCCCGATATCGACAAGGCGGATCTCGTCCAGATCGCGGTGGAGAAAGAGGCGTCCGACCGGTTCGTCGTTCACCAGGATCACCTCATAGCCCGAGTCCGGGAAGCGCTGGCGGTAAAATGCGCTTTGGGCGCCGAACTGCATTTCCAGGAAGGCCGTTTTCTGGCCGGGATCCCAGTTGACAAGCTGGAGCTCTTCCCCGCGGGCACTTGCGTAAATGCGGTAAAGCAATGGCTCATCAGCCACGGCGGCGGGGCGGAGGCTAATCCGGCCAGCCAGCGGCCCATGCACTCGATCCATCAGGGTTCGACGAAGCATGGTGGTTCCGATCCGATTGGAGATTCACGAGCGCACCGATTGCTCCGGGTTGCTCTTCGCCTCGAAGCCAACCCGCCCGGGTTCTTGCTCCAATCCTTCCAACCAAGATGAGTGGGTCCTTGACAGCCAGTCCCGGGCTTTTATTAACTATGTTGCTCAGCGCGGCGACTCACAAGCCCGCTCAGGTCGTATGAGAAGCAGGCCGGACGCTCGGATCGGAAAGCAACCCAGGATCTCTACCGACACCTCCAGGACCTCGGGGCGCAGGGTGGCTCATGCTGGATCAGTTGACCGTCACCGACTTTGCCGCACATGTGAACACCTCGTTCCGGGTCCTGCTCGGGTCTGGAGACGTTCTCGATCTGGAACTGATTGAAGCCAAAACGATCGGTGAGAGCCGTCGGCCCGATTCGCCCGGAATCAGGCAACATGCGTTCTCCCTGATTTTCCGGGGTCCGCGCGACCGGCTGCTCCCCCAGCGTATCTATCCAGTCGAGCATCCCACCCTGGGCGCGCTGGACATCTTTCTGGTGCCGCTTGGGCCGGAGGGAGACTCCCAGGGGTTGCACTATCAGGCGGTCTTTAACTGATAGTCGTTGAAGGGGGCGCGGACGAGATATGGAGTCGAGTGATAGCAACCTGTTCCTCTGATCAATAGGCATCGCGAGGTGATCACGATGGCAGAACCCTTCCTCGGTGAAATCTCCCCGGTGGCGTTCAATTTTGCCCCACAAGGGTGGGCTTTGTGCAACGGACAGCTCTTGCCGATCAATCAGAACCAGGCGCTTTTCGCACTTCTCGGAACAACGTACGGCGGCGATGGGGTGAGCAACTTCGCACTGCCTGACTTGAGGGGCCGCGTGATCGTGAGTAGCAGCTCGAACTACCCGCTGGGCGGCACGGGCGGCGTCGAAGCTGTCACCTTGAATGTCACCCAGATTCCTTCCCACTCGCACGCACCGGTGTGTTCCACAGGGACCGGGAGCGCGGCAGTGCCCAGCGGTCTGGTCTGGGCCGGATCCTCGTCCAACGAGACGCTCTACCAGACGGGTTCCGGTCCCAACGGCTCGATGGCTCCCGGCCTGATCACATCCAGCGGAAACTCGCAGCCGCATTCCAACCTTCAGCCCTTTCAGGTTGTCAATTTCATCATCGCGCTCAGTGGTATTTTCCCCAGTCGGAACTAACGAATGATCTTCCTGTCCTCAATGCCTTGATGATCATGAACTGAAGGAGCAAGATCGTGACACCCTATCTTGGACAGATCACGTTGGTTGCGTTCAACTTCGCGCCGGTTGGCTGGGCGTTTTGCAACGGACAGCTCGTGCCGATCAATCAGAACCAGGCGCTGTTCGCACTTCTCGGTACAACCTACGGGGGCGACGGGGTGACGACCTTCGCTCTGCCAAACCTGCAAAGTCGCATCCCGCTTCACCAGGGACAAGGCCCCGGCTTAAGCAATTACCAGATCGGACAGTCGGGCGGATCCGAAACCGTGGGGCTCACCAGCGGCCAGATCCCCATCCACAGCCACCAGGCGCAATGCTTCACCGGGGGGAGTAACAGCAAATCGCCCGTCAACGGCATCTGGGCTCAGGCCTCGCTCGACCAGCCCTACAAGGGAAATGAGACCGGGGCG
>JBAUOX010000601.1:0-6818 GCA_049579985.1 Isosphaeraceae bacterium
GCGGTCGGTGATGTGGCGCCGTGTTCGCCAGGCAGAGCTGAACATTTCCCTGCGTCGGTTGCTTTCGCAGTTGGAAGACATCCGCGAAGTGATCAACCTGTGCCCCAAGCGACGCAAGGCCGCAAAAATCCGGCAGCAAACGGTGCTGACGCGAATGTCGAAGGTCAAAAGCGATTGGTCGTGATTCTCGGTCTCGAACACGAGGGAGGAGGTGAGTTAGGGTAAGGAATGGCTGCGCACAGAATGGTGTGGCATAAAGGGTTACAACGCTGCGCTCTGCCAACTGGGAAACTCGGGCTAGAAAAGCGGCAACCACCAAGCTCCGTGGATGCGTGGTTGAACTTGAAGCTTGATTCACCGGTCCCTATTAGATACGCTATCAAAGGGAACATAAGGCCAGTAATCCGCGTCTCTAGACGAGTCAGGCCCGCGTGCTCGGTTTTTTCGGTAACAGGAGCCCAATGCGGACCCTCGTTCGTTTCCTCGAGGCGTCAAGGCACAACAATGTGATCGCAAGCTTTTCTTGCTATCTCTGATCCGTGAAATTCACGAAACACACTATCGAGTGCCTACCATTGCCAGGAGTTAAGAAACCCTCTGACAATCTCGGTTTCCGCTCGGGGCTGAGCACCGTCCACACAAGCCGGACCATCATGCTCGAAGAATTGAGCTTGCTTCTGGAAGAACTCCCACCCGACTCGCCGTCGTGTACGTACCGATCGGCGATCATCGAGAAGAACGTCCTCGGCAAATCGACTCGCTCGACCCGTCTGAAGACAGCAAAGTACTTGGTTGAGCTCTTCGCCCTCGACCCAAAGTCGAGCGTCTTCCGCCTCCTTCGGTTCTTCTGGTCGCATGAGCAATCGGGGAAGGCGACTCTTGCGTTTCTCGCGGCCTGCGCCAGAGATACACTACTGCGAGAATCCACCCCACTGGTTCTCCAGTCCTCGCACGGTGAACCCGTGAATTCCACCCAGATCGCCGAGCACATCCGAGAACGGTATCCTGAGCGATTTCGACCCACTACGTTGAAATCCACAGCACAGAACCTGGCTTCTTCCTGGACCCAGGCAGGCTTTCTGAGCGGCAAGGTCGCCAAACGACGAAGCCGACCCATTGTTACGCCGGTGGTGGCGTCCTACGCTCTTGTTCTGGGCTACCTGCTCGGTCTGCGGGGAAAGATCTTGCTGGATTCGATCTGGACGCAATTCCTCGATCGCTCGACGGTCGAGGTTACGCACCTGGTCCTCGAAGCCTCGAAGCAAGGGTGGCTGCGCTACAAAGCTGTGGGCTCCGTCGTGGAGATCACCTTTCCAGGACTTTTGACACTCGCTGAGGAGCGGCTCTCTCATGGGACGAATTGAAACGCTCCGACGCAACTACCAACGTATCTGTGGCCTTCCCTGGGATCGTCACCTCTCGGGCCAGCAAAAGGTCTGGATTGCGGTCTACGACAAGGAAGATGAGCGGAAGCTGCGGCTGCGTATCGGGCTGTTTGAAGAGGCCACAAGAGCCGTTGGCCATCACTGGCACCGCTGTGACCTGACCGATGCCTTCGCCAACTGGCTAATGAGTCCGGAGCTCGCACCGTACGCGAACAGCTACTTCGAGACGCCCGAACTGCTCGACGATGGCGCACTCTCTGATTTCCGGGCATCGGTTGCCTCACAACTGACCACTACGCTGGACAGCCTCGATCGCCCCGAGGATACCGTACTGGCCGTGACCGGGGTGGCTTCCTTGTTCGGCTTCACGAGGATCTCTGAAGTGCTTCCCTTGGTTGAGCCCCACATACAGGGTCGGCTGCTGATCTTCTTCCCTGGAGTGTACGAGCAGAACAACTATCGGCTGTTGGATGCGAGGGACGGCTGGAACTATCTCGCCGTTCCCATCACGGCACACGAAGGAGAGCTGCGGTCATGATCAACCGCGAGGTCTACGAAAAAGATCCGAGTTTGAACAAGCTGCTGAACCAAGGAGTGGCCAAGGTCACCAGCGGGGTTGAAACGCATGAGTTGGAGACACTCCGCTATGAGATTACGAATTTCGTGTGTGATGGTCAGTATGCCAAGGGCCTGGAACGCATCCTGCGTAGTTACCTGTCGAATCTGGATAAACCTGAGCAACCGGGCGTGTGGGTGAGCGGCTTTTACGGCAGTGGGAAGAGCCATCTGGTCAAAGTGCTCCAATACCTCTGGAACGACTACGAGTTTCCCGACGGTGCCCGATCACGAGGCTTGGCGAAAGTCACTGAATCCATCAAGGAACAAATGGTGGAACTTTCCACGCAGGCGAAACGGAAGGGTGGGCTTCATGCTGCTGCAGGCACGTTGGGCTCGGGGGCGGGTGACAGTGTGCGACTTGCCCTGTTAAGCATCCTGTTCAGGTCGGTCGGCCTGCCTTCTCAGTTCGCAAGGGCGTCATTCCTCCTCTGGCTCCGCGACGAGGGCCTGGAGAAGCCTGTCAGGAATCATGTTCAGGCTGCGGGACTCGACTTTGACCGCGAACTGACGAACCTTTACGTCTCGGATGGCATCGCGAACGCCGTCCTGGCGGCTCGACCCCAATTCGCCGACAAGCCCGCCGATGTTCGAATGCTCCTGCAGAAGCAATTCCCCAACGTGAACGACATCTCCACGGACGACATGATTGAGAAGATCCGGCAAGTGTTCGGCACCAAGAAGGGCAAGCTCCCCGGCCTGCTGATCGTTCTCGACGAAGTCCAGCAGTACATCGGCGAAAAAACCGAGCGTTCGATGGCCGTCCAGGACCTCCAAGAGCAGTGCTGTTCGCGACTCGGTTCGAACGTTCTCTTCGTCGCCACGGGACAAAACGCTCTCTCGGCCACATCGTTGCTTCAGCGTTTGCAGGGGCGGTTCCCTGTGACGATCGAGCTTCAAGACACCGACGTGGAACGGGTTACTCGCGAGATCGTCTTGAAGAAAAAACCCAGCGCGGAGCCCAAGCTCAAGGGCCTTCTTGACACCCACAGCGGCGAGATCGAAAGGCACCTCTCTGCCTCCAAGATCGCTTTCAATGCCCGTGACCGCAGCCTGCTGGTGCAGGATTATCCCCTGCTGCCCGTTCGCCGGCGATTCTGGGAACGGGTCCTGCGCGCGGTTGACAAGGCAGGTACCGGCGCCCAGCTCCGAACCCAACTCTGGATCGTCCACGACGCCGTGGAGAAGACTGCCGACCTCGATTTGGGTCACGTCGTGAATGCGGCCTTCATCTACGACCACATCAAGTCCAGGGTGATCCAGTCCGGGGTGCTCCTTCAGGAGATCGCCGAGACGATCGCCAAACAGACACAAGAGGAGGACGGCGAGCTTCGATTGCAGTTGTGCGCCCTGATCTTCCTGATCGGCCAGTTGCCCCACGGCGGCCCCAACGACGCTGGCATCCGCGCAAACGCCGAGACCTTGGCCGACCTGATGGTCACCGACTTGACACGGAGCAGCACCGAGCTTCGGAAGCGTGTCCCGGAACTCCTGGAGAAGCTGGTGTCCTCGGGCACCGTGCTACGGGTCGAGAACGAATACCGGATGCAGACTCGAGAAGGGAGCGAGTGGAACCAGGCCTATCAAGCGGCGATGTCCAAGCTGCAGAACGACCCCGGCAAGCTGGCCAGTGAGCGCTCTCAGCTCTTGAAGACCTCCTGCACCGAGGCGCTCAAGAAGCGCAAGCTGATCCACGGAGAGAGCAAGGAGGCCCGCAGCTTCGAGCTGCATTTCGGTGCTGAGCCCCCGACGACGAAGGGAGCCAGCGTGCCCGTCTGGATTCGTGACGGATGGGAGATCGAGGAAAAGACCGTCCTTGCCGAGGCCCGCGCGGCTGGTGACTCCACCGCCGTCGTCTACGGGTTCATCCCCCGCCGGAGCGCCGAGGAGCTCAATCGTGCGATCGCGAGCTACGCCGCCGCCTTGTCCACGATCTACAGCAAGGGTATTCCCGGCACCCCCGAAGGCATCGAGGCCAAGCGGGCGATGGAAACCCAGCTCGAGCGGGCGAAAACTACCCGAGACGACTTGATCGAGGGACTGCTCAACAGCACCCAGATATACATTGCAGCCGACGTGGACCCCGTGGGTGGAATGCTCCTGGAGACCAAGGTCCAGGATGCGGCGAAGGCATGCCTGGATCGGCTCTACAAGGAGTTCCTCAAAGCCGACCACCCCGATTGGCACAAGGTCATCGAGCGGGCCCGCAAGGGTGACGGCGATGCCTTGGAGGCCGTCGGCCACAAGGACGACCCCGACAAACATCCCGTCTGTGCATCGATCCTCGCCTACGTCGGCAGCGGAAAGAAAGGATCAGAGGTCCGCAAGCATTTCGCCAACCCCCCATTCGGATGGCCTCAGGACGCGATCGACGCCGCACTCATCGTCTTGACGTGCGCGGGGCGAGTTCAAGCGAAGGCGGGCCACGACTCCCTCGCAGGGACCAAGCTCGACCAGAAGAACCTCGGCAACGTCGAGTTTCGCTGTGAGCACATCGTTCTCACCACACCCGAGCTGATCCAGCTTCGAAAGGTTCTCAACCACGTCGGGTTGAACGTGAAGCCAGGCCAGGAATCGCAATGCGCCCCCGGGTTCCTTGACCGCATGAAGGCGCTTGGTGAGCTGGCGGGGGGAGAGCCACCACTGCCTAGGCGACCGGACCTGACTCACCTGAGCGACCTGACCCAGAGGGTCGGCAACGATCAGCTCAAGGCGATCCTTGAACGGAAAGACCAGCTTGTCCAGGAGATCAAGGACTGGCAGAAACGGGCGGAGAGCATTGCCGAACGTTGGCCCCGCTGGGAAGCTCTCCAGGCTCTTCTGGAGCATGCCGGGACACACCCCGAGGCAGCGGCCGTGCGAACGGAGGCCGAGGCGATCGAGGAACATCGTGGCCTTCTGAACGACCCTGACCCTGTACCCGGCATGGTCGAGGCTCTCACTCACTCACTTCGGTCGGCACTCAATGCCGCGTACGCCAGATGTCAGGTGCTCCAGCAGGAAGGCTCGTCGTCATTGAGTGCCTCCGACACCTGGAATCGCCTGACCGCCGCGGATCGCGACGACCTGTCCCGTCAGTACCAGCTCGACCATCTTCCAGGCATCAAGGTCGGGAGTACCGATGAGGTCCTGGCCACGCTTGGGGCGACCAAATTGCAGGAATGGGGGACTCTGTCCGATGCCATCCCCACGAGGTTCTCCCAGGCCCTGGCCGCCGCGGCGAAGCGACTGGAGCCCAAGGCGCAGCAGGTCAAGCTGCCCAGCGTTACGATCAAGAACGAGGATGACTTGAAGACCTGGCTGACCACGGTCGAGGCCACGATCCGAGCCAGGCTGAACGACGGGCCAGTGATCGTCTAGCCACGGATGAATGAGAACTGAGGGACAATGATGATCAGGGATTGTTTAGCCACGGATGAAACACGGATGAAACACGGATAAGACGACATGCATGGACTGCACGCGGTAGAGTCTCCATTGAGAGGAGCGTCAGGTCATGGTTCTTGAATCCAGAGAGATTACGGAGCAGATCGTTGGTGCGGCTTTCGAGGTTCATTCCGTGCTTGGGTATGGGTTTCTCGAAAAGGTGTATCAACGGGCGATGCAAGTCGAGTTGGTCTGCCGAAAGTTGAAGGCCGAGACCGAGAGTGACATCCAGGTGAGGTACAAGGGGGTCGTCGTTGGTAACTACCAGGCCGATCTCCTGGTGGAAGACAAGGTGATCGTCGAGCTCAAGGTCGCCAAGGAGTATCAGCCCGCGGACCAAGCCCAACTGCTGAACGAGCTCAAGGCCACGGGCATAAAGGTTGGCCTGCTCATCAACTTCGGCCGCACCAAGGTGGAGTTCAAGCGGTTCGTTTATTGAGTCTGTCTTTATCCGTGTTTCATCCGTGTTTCATCCGTGGCTAAAAAATTCTCTCCCCCCGCATTCCTTGACGTTATCTATCAGTGGCTCTGTCGATCGTTCCGACTCAGGCTATCTTGCCCTGCTGTTTCTAAACGGTGGCCCCTGCAATGCCTCCACTTGTTTCTGACATGCGCCGGCAACTGGAAAACACGATCATCGACGCCCGCGATCTGGCGGAAACGGTCGCCCGTGCCGCGCTCCAACGGTGGGCCGTCGATACCGACAAACCGTTTGGCCACTTTTCCCTGGTTGACAAAGCGTTTCGCAAGCAGCTTCGAGCCCGGGGGATCCAGGCCGGTGATCGGCGCCATGCCGACGATCGCCAGGAGATCGACCAGCTTACCCAGGAACTTGCCTACGAGTACTGGCACCGCATGCTGTTCGCCCGCTTCCTGGCGGAGAATCACCTGCTGATGCACCCGGACGGTGTGGTGGTCACGCTGGCCGAATGCGACGAGCTGGCTCCCTCCGAACGCGCTCCCAACGGGTTCGTTCTGGCGGCTCGTTATGCCAGTCGTATGCTCCCCCAGATCTTTCGGGTTGACGATGTGTTACTGGATGTCGAGTTGCCCGTCAACGACCGCCTCCCCCTGGAAAAGCTGCTGGCGGGCCTGCCTTCCCAGGTTTTCACCGCCGACGATAGCCTGGGCTGGGTCTATCAGTTCTGGCAGAGCAAGAAGAAGGACGAGGTCAACAAGAGCGGTCAGAAGATCGACGGACGCTCCCTGCCGGCCGTCACGCAGCTCTTTACCGAGCACTACATGGTCGAATTCCTGCTCCACAACACCATCGGGGCTTGGTGGGGTGCTCGCCATGGATTGAAGCGGTCGGCAGAGCTGGAGCCACGGAAAGAAGAGAACGGAAGAGACATTGAGCCACGGATGAAACACGGATTGAACACGGATAAAGAC
>JBAUOX010000602.1:0-37753 GCA_049579985.1 Isosphaeraceae bacterium
CCAAGGACGCCCAGTCCAACCTCGAAGACAGTCTCCGCCGGCTGCGGACCGATCATCTCGACCTCTGGCAGTTCCACGAGATCAATTACGACAACGATCCCGACTGGGTCTTCGCGCCCGGCGGCGCACTCGCGTTCGCCCTCAAGGCCAGGTCCGCTCCATCGGGTTCACCGGCCACAAGCATCCCGAGATTCACCTCAAGATGCTGGCGAAGCCCTACGATTGGGTCAGCGTCCAGATGCCCCTGAACGTGCTGGACAGCCAGTTCCGCAGTTTCCAGCACCAAGTCTTGCCCGAGCTCAACAGGCGCGGGATTGCTCCCATAGGAATGAAGAGCCTGGGCGGCCGGGGCAACATCGTCACCGCGGCCGGCATCCCCGTCGAGGACGCCTTGCGCTACGTTCTCTCGCTCCCGATCGCCACGCTCGTGTGCGGGATCGACTCGGAAAAGGTCCTCGACCAAAACCTCAAGATCGCCCGCGAATTCCAGCCGATGACGCGGGACGAGCTGGCGGTCGTGGAAGCCCGGTTCAAGACCATCGCGGGCGACGGCCGCTACGAGCTGTTCAAGACGACACAGAATTTCGACGGCGTCGCGCACCGCAAGCAGCACGGTTTCGTGAGCTGAAATCAGCATCGTGGTTTCGTGCAAAGCGGGGCTCCTGCCAGCCAACGTCCCGACCGGCTTCGCAGGAGCCTTCTTAGCGCATCGCGGTTCTGGTCAGCGTGTGAAAAGCGCAAGAAACCGGGCAATGTGCTCCACGGCACTTACTTTCTGTGTACACAACCTGACGATGACAGTCGTCGTAAGTAGCAGCCGCGATGTGACTTCTTAAATATCTAATATAATACATATCGCAATAATTCGTAAGCATCACACGATTTTCACTTCCAATTCATTTGAACGGTACCGCCCAAAGAACTAAACTCGCCTCGCAGCTTGAGCAGATTCAAGATAGGGCGGACGGGACAACGTCACCCATCGTGGGTAGATCGTCCAGAGACTCTCTTTTGAGCTTCCCCGAGACTCTGACAACTCGGGCCGAATCCTGATTGAGATCTGACTGCCTCGGGCATTTCGACCCGGCCTGGAGCCTGGAGGCCTCATGCATTCTGAATTCATAAGTAGAAAAATTCACGTGATTGTACATCAATCATTAATATAAACTTCATTCATATAATTGAAGCAAATGGTAGGCTCTCAATCGTTGCTGGAGGAACGCTGTTTTCAGGTCCAGCTTGTCATCGGACGGTAACTTCGCAAGGTCCTCGCGAACAGGATCCTTGCTTCCGCGGTCATGACTCTTCGCCCTTGAGAGAGCCTTCCGTTCGGTGTCGGCGGACATCTTTAAGGACTGAAGCTTCGGAAAACAACAGATCTCGAATAGGTCTTATCACCCGCCTTCGACCGAGGAAGCGAGATCTGAGTCGATACAGTCCTTTTTTCCTCAGTCACTCTCAAGGAGTTGAAGCATGAGATCGCATCCTCGTCTCGCCCTCGCATTCGCGACCCTCTGCATGGTCGCCGGCGCCACCGAAGCGCGGGCGGACACCATCAGTCAGTGGAATTTCAGCACCGTGGAGGCCGCTCCGTTCAACAGTCCGGCTCCGGACGTCGGCACGGGTGTGGCCCAGGTGCTGGGGATGGATAACAACTACACCTTCAGCAGCGGCAACACGATCACGGGATCGGGTACTTTCACCTATACCACCCTGTACTCTACCGGAAGCATGGCCTCGGCGGACATCGTTGCGACTGCCGGCGACCCGAACGGCGAAACGAACGCCTGGCGGATTCGCGGTCCGAGCAATAGCAAGGGCGCTCCCCTGGGCAACGGTTGGGCTCTTCAAGCTCCCCAGTACACGCAGGGAGTTCAGTTCTCTTCCAGCACCGCTGGCTACAACAATGTCAGTTTTAATTTCGACTGGTACACCACGACCCAGGGCGTGAAGAACCTGCAAGAGCAATACACGCTGAACGGCACGACCTGGATCGACATCAACAGCCCGCTGACTGCGGTCTCGGACGGCTGGTTGGCACCACAGACGATCGACTTCAGCGGAATCGCCGGCGCCAGCAATGATCCAAACTTTGGCGTGCGCTTGGTCTCCGTTTATGATAACTCGCTTCAGTTTCCAAACTACGGAAGCGCCAATGGGGGCCAAGGGGGTTATTACAATAACAACTCAGGGAACTGGCGGTTCGCCGATGTCGGCTTCACGGGAACCGCCGTGCCCGAACCGTCGAGCTACGTCCTATCGATCGTCGCCCTGGCAGGGCTGATCGTCTGGCGAAGATGGGGCAGGTAAGCCGCCTACCCGCACGCGGATTGTAAGTGTTCTGTCCGCCCCCTCGAACGGGTCAAGTTTCGATCCGTTGTTGACGGTAAGCTTCGCTCAAGTGTGACATTAGACCGAAGGCCGACCGTGTTGACCGGGCTTGATCCTGGCCGACATGGTCGGCCTTTCTTTGCTCACGAACTCCCATTCGGAGCGACGCCAGCAACTGCCCGAAGTCACTCATGAGCCGATTTTAACACTGTTGATTCGGCACTTACAAGCCTCGCTGATTCCTGTCGCCTGCTCCCCGCAACTATTCACTCGACGATCACGCCCGAAGTCGAAAGGAAGACGATAGCATTGCCAACGGGATGACCGTCGTGATTCCCGTAGTCAGGTCGCAAGTCTTGCTGGTGCTCTGCGAGCGCTGGGAGTGGGGAGTTGCTCCCCGGCCCGACGATCAGGGTCTGGCTTCGGAAGAAGGCAGTCCGTCCGAGCATGCGACCGGTGGGCGGAACTGATCTTAGTCACGAGTGCCCAGCGGGATGAACGAGCTATAGCTGGGCAGGAGCACGGAATCCTGCTCATCAACGCCGGGTTGCAGTTGGTGCTGGTTGTTCAGGAACAGGTCCGGATCGTTGGGGCCGATGCGCCGGTTGCCATGCCAGCGAACGCTGCCGTCGCTGAACAGCACGTTTTGGCCCCGTCGCGCGTGGTTGGGGCTGTTGCCTTCGAGAATTCGCACGTAATTCTCGTGAGCGGGCTGGTCGGCAACCACGGGTATGGCCATTGCCGGCCTCGACTCCACCGGCCCCGGCCTGCCGGAGGCGTGCAGGTATCCCGCATTATAGGCGTAGTCCCAGCACATCATGTGGCGATACCGGTCGGGATCGGAGCGGCGAATCTGCCTGAGCTGGTCGAAACTGGGAAGGTCTTCTGTCCGATCCGGGCAGGGGCCGTTGTAAGGACAGTCCAAGATCGAGAGGTCGCGAAGTACGCCGGCATCGTGAAGAACGGCGGCAAAGGTCCCCGCGTGAGCGTCGGCCTGCTGGCTCGGTGGGTAAGGATAGAAGGGGTGCAGCGACGCATACTGTGCCAGGCTATGGCCCAGTTGCTGGAGGTTGTACACACAGCCGGCTTGCCGCATGCGTAACCTTGACCCCTGGATGGCTGGCAGTAACGTCAGCACGCCGGCGATGAAGATGCTGGCGGCAACAGCAAAGTCGGCCCACTGGAAGGGAACTCGGGCTGGCACGCAGTCGAAGATCGACCGCGGCTTCAAGCGCGATTGAGCCACGAGTGCCAGAGTACTGCGTGCCAGTCCGGAAGGGGGTTCGATCGCCTCGCCGTCGTCGAGCAGCAGGTGGATCGCCCGGCCTAGCCGCTCGACTCTGGTAGCAACGTCCGGATCGGTCTCGATGGCGTGCTCGATCTGCTCGCGATCCGTGCCGTCCAACTGGCCCAGCACGAAATCGATCAATTGGTCGGCGTTCATGGCATCACTCTTTCCCGTCCCGATTGGCGAACCGTGCCATATCCTGGAGTTTGGAGAGCGCGGAATGCAATCGTGACTTCACGGTACCGACAGGAATCCTGAGGATTTCTGCGATCTCGCGATACTTCATATCTTGGTGATACGCAAGAATCAGGGTCTGGCGGAGGGAGTCGGGAAGGCGCTCGATGCTGTCGCGGACCCATTGCCGCCGCTCTTGCTCCTGCAATTCCGCGAGCGGCCCGTCGCCCTCGATGACCAGGAGATCGAGCAGTGATCCCGCCTCAGCCTCGCGCTGGTTGGGGGTGACTCGCTGGTCCAGGCTCACGGTCGGGTGCCTTCCCGCCTTCCGCAACGCATCGACCGCCTGATGGGTGCCGATGGCATACAGCCAAGGCCGGAAGGGGCGGCCGTCCTCGTACAATCCGCGCTTCAGGTGGATCTGGAAAAACGTGTTCTGGAACACGTCATCCGCCAGGCTTGGATCGCCAAGGTAGCGGGCGAGATAGCGGAAAAGCTCACGCTCGTAGCGATGAACCAGCTCGGTGAACACGGCTTCAAGGCCCCGGTCCCGGTACCGACTCATGAGCTCCTCGTCCGTCAAGCGGGCGAGCTCGTGTGTCGCATCGGACCCGATGGCCTTAACCATGTTACGCACCGCCGACGCCGAAAGTTCATTCCGTGGCCAAGAACCGTCAATGCCACGAGCTCGCACGCCCTGAAGAGAACCGGCTCGTATTCGTAAGAGAAAGTCTATGACGATCTTCGGGCGAGTCAAGACCTCCTCGGAGCATCGTCCTCGAAGTCCAAGGGCGACCCGAAAAGGAAGCCGAGAGCGGCCCTAGCGAATCCAGCGGATCCGCTCGATGTAGGGACGGACCGGGAAGCGCTGATCGGGGCCAAGCCGGAACTCCGGCCATGCCGGTTTGTGATGCGGCCAGGAGACGCAGAAAGCCTTGCCGATGATCAACGACTCGGGCACCTCCCAGCTCTCGCGCCCCGAATCATCCCAGCCGTTGTCGGGATCGTTCTGGTTCCTTCTGCCCCAGGCTCGGCCTCCGCTGTGCGGGGCTGGCCTCGTCGGCCACATCTCCGGGAGAATTTCTCCGACTGGACTGGTGAGTCCTTGCTTCGGTTTCTTCATGATGGCTCTTCGTCACGAACGCTCGAGTATTGGGCGACCGCTGGCAAGAGGATAGCAAACCTGCAGGCTCGATAGCGAGGCTTTCGCCCTCCCGGCAGGAATCGCGGGTCGGTGTGACCTCTGCCATCAACCATCCGGGCTCTGAATCAGTGCCTCCTCATGCTAAGATACAAGCTCCCCCAACCTGAACCTGGAGGTATCCGAGAAATCATCATGCGACTTCGCGTAGTGGTGGCCGTGCTCTGGACGATCGTGATCCTGGTGCTCTGCTGGACTCCCCAGACCTTACTTCCCGTGAACGAGCGGACGGCATCGCTGACTCAGAAGATACATCTGGACAAGTTTGTTCATGCGGGAATATTCACCGTTTTCACCGTGCTCTGGTTGCGGACGCGGCCCGCCGGAAAGACGAGCTACCTCTGGATCCTCCTGGCCGGGACGGCGCTCGCGGCCATCACCGAGGCCGTGCAGAACCTGCCGATCATCAATCGCGAAGGCGAGTTCGAGGATGCCATGGCAGACTTCGCGGGCGTGCTCTTCGGTTTTCCACTGTTCCACTGGATCGAACAGAAGCTGCGGGAATGGAATATATCGAAATAAAGATACCCGAGTCCAATTATTTCTCCCCCGAACGGTTTCACGACGCCCTCTGCGCGGCACTTCATTGGTCCGACGAGTACGTCTGGATCTACACCGAGAAACCACGCTGGCGGTCGAACCACGGAAAGCTACTGGCGCTGCCCGACGCCTACGTACAAAGCATCCGGTGTGCAGCGGCGGCCTGCGTCTGCTCATGGCTTTCCTCTCAGTAGCTTGTTTCGATCTGGCAGGTGCTGACCCCGGAGAACCCGGGGGCGACCATGAGGGACCAGCGTGCCGGCGACTTGATCGATTGAGACGCCATCCATTCCTCGGCCCTGGTGATGAGGGCCCGGCCTTCGACGCCGCCCTGGATCTCGCCGATCTTGTACCGCATCACCCAGCCGCAGAGCGGCATGTCAGCAGCGTCGAACAGATCGGCGGCGAGGGCGAGCTGGTGGAAGGCGGTCGAGGCGTCCTCGCGGCAGGCTGCGATCGCGGCCCGAACATAATGGGCATGGGCGACTGACCACGGCTGGCCTTCGCGCTTGAGCCTGCGGGCGTCTTGCTCGGCCGACTGGAGCATGAAATCGGTGTTTTTGCCGTGGTCGGCAACGGCCAGGGCAGAGCGGGCGCGGAGCTCGAGCATCTGGATCCGGATCATCTGGATTCGCATCAGCATGGAGCGGGAATACTCGGGCCAGATCGCACTGAGCCGGGCCCAGGCCGCATCGACCCGTCCGCGATAGAGGTCAAGGTGCATGAGCGACCGAAACACCGTGGAATGCTGGATGAAGAAGCCCCGGCGGGTCCACTGATTCGTCACTTCTTCCAGCTCGTCCTCGATACCGGTCGAATCGTCGTCGGCCAGCCGGATCATGGTCATGTAGAATGTGGTGAGCATGGTGGCGGCGTAGAGGTCTCCACAATCGCGAGCCTCCCTGATCAGAAGGGACCAGCGCCGCTTGAGCTCGGCGATCTGGCCCATGTGCATGAGCGCCCAGAGCGCCAGGCTGTGGACAGTGTCGCGTTCCCAGGTGACACCCGTGCAATGGTTGCGCAGCAGAGTTTCCGCATTGTCAAACGACGACTGGGCTTGTTTCCACTGACCCAGCATCAGCCCGCTGACACCGCGCACCATGTGGATCATGCCTCGGGCGTGAGGAGAATCCAGCCGTAGCGCCAGGTTCTCGGCCCGACGGATCAACGATTCGACGCGCCTGGCGGACCGGCTGCCGGCCGTGGACTGATGGGCGGCTTCCATGGCGAGGGCGCGGGAAACTCGAAATGGCTCGCCGGCGCGGAGGGCCAGGAGAAGCCCCCGGGTCTGGAAGTCGGCTCCCAGAACGGGGTCGATGACGCTCAGCCCCGTGACGGCCGACCAGCACAGGTCGATGCGGGTCAGGTCCTCGGCGGAAACCTGCGTCTCGTCGCGGGACTGGAAGCGGAGGCCACGCAGCCGGAGCATGGCCCGATGGCGGATCAAGGAGAGCAAGGCTGCCTGCGGGGTCGAGGGCATGCTGAGCCCGAGCGGACCGAGAATCGTCCGCAAGAGCGCCAGACCATCATCGACATGGCCGCTGATGAGAAGCTGGGTCGAGGCCTGCCGCTTCAGCTCCAGGGCTTCCGCCGCGGTCGCCCCGAGGGCGGCTTGAAGATAGACCCCGGCGGCCTCGGCCCCCCGACCGCCGTTGGACAGCGCGTCGCCCAGCTTCTTGCCCAGCCGGCGCTGGGCGGCGGGCGGATGACAATCGAGGTCGATAGCCAGACGGTAGAGCCGGGCAGCACGATCAAACGCCAGCGCGCTTGCGGCCTTGTCGGCGGCCTGCTCATAGAAGTCGCAGGCGCGCAGGCGATCGCCGGCTCCCAGGAAATGGTCCGCCAGCACCTCCGGATCGGCCTGCCCGGAGACTTCCAGCACGCGGGCAAGCCGCTCGTGGCACCAGCGCCGGGCGGCGGGCGAGAGATGCGTCAGGACGGTCTCGCGAACCCGGTCGTGATAAATCTCGATCTGATCGAGCTGGGCTGGACCGATGCCCCGGATGAGCCGCGCCGAGCGCAGCGTGGCCAGTGCAACTCGGCCGCCCGCTCCCAGCTCGGCGGTCCGGAATGCAAGCGACTCGTGGATCGGTCGCCCTGCGACCGCGACCACCTCCAGCAGCCGCTGGGCATCGATGGGCAGAGCCTGGATTCGGACCCAGAGCACGGTCTCGAGCTCGATGCTGGCGGCAGCGTCCCAATCTGCCGACAGAGCCCCGGCCTGCAAGTGCTTCACCAACTCGTCGATGAAGAGAGGGTTTCCCGCCGATTCGCGGGCGATGATATGGGCCTGGGCTCGCGACCCGGGGTCATCGCGGCCCAGCAGAGCCAGAGCCAGCTCTCGAGACTCAGTCTGGGTGAGCGCCTCGACGGCCAGGTCGCGATGGTGCAGGATTCCTGGACCTTTGTCCCTGGCTTGCCGCAAGATCTGCAGGAACCGGTTCTGGTCGGCGTCCTCGAGACGATAGCTGCCCAGGAAGAGCAGGATGGGCGGATCAGGCGTGAAGATCAGGTCGGCCAGAAGCACGGCGCTATCCACGTCACCCCATTGAAGATCGTCGATCATGAGCACGAGGTTCGTTTCCCGGCCCAAGCGGACCAGCAGCTCGCGGAGGCTGGCGAAGACCCGCATCCGCAGTTCTTGCGGGTCGGGCAGCTCGGCGACTGGCCCCCGCTCCGCGAGCACGCCGTCCACGCTCCGGATCACCGGGAAAACACGGGCCAGGAGCGACACGTCGCGGGGGAGCAAGCGGGCGAGCTCGCTCGAGGAGAGTTGCTTCAAATGTCTGGCCAGCGCATCGATCAGGCTATCGACGGCCTTGAAAGGGACCCACTCTTGCTCATAACATCGTCCCGCGAGAACGAGCGTGTCTTCCCTGGATCTCAGGTCGTCCAGAAATGATCGGATCAGCGTTGTCTTGCCCGTGCCGGTCCGGCCGAAGACGAGGACCGTCGAGGTCTGACGATTCACGAGCGAGGCATAGCCGGAGTCGAGCACGTGGCGATGCCATGATCGCCCGATCAGCGGTAGGCTCCGCCTGCCCCGCGAGACCTCTACCGTCGACTCCGAATGTCCCCGCAGCCGCTCGAGGATTCCAGGACCTCGCGGCCGTCCGGCCGGATCGCGAGCAAGCAGCTCCTGGCACAACCGGACCAGGTCTTCGGGAAGGCCCGGGACCAGGGTGTCGGGAGCCGGAGGGACAGCGGTCTGTTTGCGCAGCACAACCTCGTCGAAACTGCCGTCGAAGGGGAGCCGGCCGGTGAGCGCCTGGTAGAGAATCACGCCGACGCTGTACCAGTCGCTGGCGGCGGAGACCGCCAGCCCCAGAGCCTGCTCGGGCGACATGTGAGCCAGAGTACCAACGACTTGCCGGGCCACCGTATGATGCTGACCTGTGGGTTCCAGATCGGCCAGCAGACCGAAGTCGAGCAAGACCACCCGGCCGTCCCTGGCGACCAGCACGTTGGTCGGTTTGATGTCGCGGTGCAGCTTCCCCGCGGCGTGCAAAGCTTGAACACCCTCGGCGAGTTGAATCAGCCCGTCCCGCAACCGGGATTCATGAGCAACGGACCCCGGGGCCGACCAGGCGGCGCCGCCTGCTGCGCAAGGCTCATAGGCCTCCCGCCGCGGTCCACGGCCGACGTAGGTCAGGAAGTCGCAGCCGTCCACCAGCTCCATCGTGAAGAACCAGCAATCCTCGACGGCAAAGAGCTGGTAGAGGTTCACAAGGTTGGGATGCGTGATGTCGCAGAGCGCGCGGAACTCTTGCTTGAACCGGACCAGTGAGGAGGGATCGAGTCGACGCATGGTCTTGAGCGCGACGAGCTCACCACGCTCTTCATCGTAGGTCTCGAAGACCACGCCCATCCCACCGGCCCCGAGCCGGCGCAGCAAGGTGAACCGCATGTTCTCGAGCATCGGCTGCAGCGTCTCGGCCTCGGACAAGATCTCCAGGGGGCCGCCCAGGTTGAAGCCGAGAAGGTCTCCAGACTGCGTGGCCGGAATGGTGTCGTGCGTGCTGCCCGGTCCCGCCGTCGGCTGCTGGAACGAGGCTGTCGAGGACGGAGGGGGCGGGATGATCTGGTCTTCAGCGATCGTTTCCAGATTATCCCCGCCGCCGATCACCTGTGTGCGCGCGTGCGAGGGATGGATCTCTTCGATTCCCTCGAGCAGGTGGAAGGGCTGGGCCCCGGAGTCCCGGCGGCTCTCCTGGTCGCCCGCGACGAGCAACCGGACAAGGTCGGGACGCACGGCGATTTCCGGAAACTCTCTGAGGTACGACTGCAGCGGCCGCGGTTCGCCTCGTTTCCAGCGGAATCGCTGGTCGATTCGCAGCAGATCGAGCCGCTCGCTCGGCGCGGCATCAGGTCGGTTTGCAAGGAACTGAAGTACGTCGGGAGGAGTGGGGCTTGATTCCCAGAGTGTCCTGAACTCTGCCGCCAGTTTCTCGTCGCGCTGGACTGGGTGGTTACTATCCATCGCTTCAACGACCTTGACCACGTCGAAGGGCGCCGGCCCGGCTTCCCCGAAGCTGGCTGAGTGCTTGCCGCCGCGATGGGCGGAGAGGCGAAGGGGCGTCGCCCGCCGGTATCCGGCTCTCCGGCAAGACATCCGAGCCTGGCCTGGATGGAACCCGGTCCCGCGGCGATATGCAGCAGCCTTCCCGAAGACCACCCAATCGGGTCAAACGTGAACAGCAGTCCCCAGTATAATCGCGGATGCTGGAGCAATCAATTCTGCACCCATGGAATCTTGGTCGAGGGAGAAAGAGAGGGACCCGACCGGACGGCCACCTGGGGCCGGGCGGGAGGCGAGTAGACAGCCGCCTGGGCGGCAGCTCGAGATGCCCGGACGATGGGGCCAGGGAAGAGCCCGAGAATCAGTGACAGCGACGCACAGGCGCCCACGGCCAGAGCCACCGGCCAGCCGCCTCGGGGCACGACGGTCTGCCGAGCCGGTCGGAGGTACATCGTGACCACGATCCGTAGGTAATAGTAAGCGCCAACGGCCGCGTTCAAGACGCCGATGACCGCCAGCAGGGTAAACGGGCCGGAATTGTCCTCCGGACTCGCGGCGAAGGCCGAGGCGAAGATCTCGAACTTGCCCCAGAACCCGGCCAGAGGCGGGATGCCGCTGAGACTCAGCAGGCAGATGGCCAGCGCCAGGGCGGGCAGCGGCTGAGTGGAACCCAACCCCGCGAGATCCTCGACCGTTTCCACGCCACGATCGGCCGTCCGCAGACCGATGATCACGCCGAAGGCGCCCAAGGTCATCAGCGCGTAGGCCACGAGGTAGAAGAAGATGCTCTCGCAGCCATAATAAACAGAGCCGCTATTGGGACCGTTGGCGAAGGCGACCGTCACGCCGATCATCAGGTAGCCCGCGTGGGCGATCGCCGAGTAGGCCAGCAGGCGTTTCAGGTTGTTTTGCAAGAGCGCCAGGGTATTGCCCAGGATCATGGTCGCCGCGGCCACCACCCAGGAAATCAAGACCGCCTTCTGCACCAGCGGGTCATCGGGCCCTTTCACCGAGATCACCGCGGTGAGCGCCCGGACCATCGCCACGAACCCGGCACCCTTGGGCACCCACGACAGCAGGGCGGCCAGGACTGTGGGAGATCCCTGGTAGACGTCGGGAGCATAGAAGTGGAAGGGAACCGCCGCGACCCGGAAACAGAGGCCCGCCAGCACGAACACCACGGCGACCAGGCCAAGCTGCGGGTGCGGGATCGAGGGCAAGAACCAGGACAGGGTGGCCAGCGCCTTGAGATTGCTGACCCCGGCCACGCCATACAGGAATGCCAGCCCGTAGAGCAGCAATCCCGAGGAGAAGATGCTGAGGTAAAAGTACTTGGTCGCGGTCTCCTGGGTCGTGGACGTCCGGCGCGTGAGGTAAAGCAGCAGGTACGTCGGCATGCTGACCAGCTCGAGGCCCACGAAAAGGAAGACCAGCTCGTTCGCGGTCGTCACCAGCATCGCCCCCGCGTTGATCATCAGGAATGCGCCGAAGAACTCGCCGGCGGTGTCATCAGCCGGCTCGTCGTGGGCCAGGGCCAGCAGGATCAGGCCGCTGAGCAGGACCACAAGGCGGCCATAGAACCCCAGCGAGTCGTCGAGGGCGACCGAGGCGTACATGTCGGTCTGCAAGTGCAAGCCCGAGACCGCCAGCAGCGCCAGCAAGGCCGCGGTCAGCGCCCCGGCCCCGATCGCGCACCACGTCCGCCGCGGCCAGCGGAAGAACGGTGCCGCGGTCATCATGGCGACGCCTGCCGCCAGCACGATGAACTCCGGGATCAAGATCCGGAGCGTCTGCTGGACCGATTCGTATGCGATCTGAGGGTTCATCGCCGTTTTCCCTGGGGAGCTCTGGGTGCATTCCGCGGCGCGGAGATGATGTTCCGCTCCGGATTCATCGTGGTTGCGACGGCCAGCGTCGTCGAGCCGCGCTGAGATTGGAGGTTCTTGTCGATCTCCCCGACGGAGGGTCGGATGCGATCGAGGAAGGGCCCGGGGACCACGCCGATCAGGACGATCAGCGCCATGAGCGGCGCCAGGCCGGCGATCTCGTGCCAGCCGATGGGGCGAACCGCTGCGTGGTCGTTGCCTCCCCCCGCGTGCTCGTGGTCGGCCGCCGGCTCACGCAGGGGACCGAAGACCACCTTCCGGATCATCCAGAGCAGGTAGCACGCCCCCAGGATCATTCCCGTTCCGCCCAGCACGGCGGCGCGGCGGCTCTCACTGAACATCCCCACCAGGATCGGAAACTCGCCCACAAAACCGTTCAGGCCCGGCAGGGCCGCCGAACCGAGCGCTGACAGAATGAAGAAGAAAGCGAGGATCGGCAGGCGATTCCAGATGCCGCCGACCTCGTTCATCTCGCGCGTGTGGTAACGCTCGTAGAGCACGCCCACGCAGGCGAACAGAGCCCCGGTCGTGAGTCCGTGGTTGACCATCTGGATCACCGAGCCGTCGAGCCCGGTGCTGTTCAGCGCGAACATTCCCAGGACGATGAAACCCATGTGGCTGACCGAGCTATACGCCACCAGTCGCTTCATATCCGTCTGGGCCAGTGCGACCAGGGCGCCGTAGATGATGCCGATCACCGCCAGGGTCGCCAGCAAAGGAAAAAGACTCACGGCGCCCAGCGGCGTCATTCCCATGTTGAACCGCAAGAGCCCGTAGCTGCCCACCTTGAGCAGAACCCCCGCCAGGATGATCGAGCCGGCCGTCGGCGCTTCCACGTGCGCCAGCGGCAGCCAGGTGTGGAACGGGAACATCGGCACCTTGACGGCGAACCCGGCCAGGAGCAGCAAGAAGATCAACACCTGCGGGCTCGACCACGATCCGACCTCGTGCCACCTCGGCCAGGGGAGCGCCGCCAGCCCCCGCGTGAGCTCGGGAATCGAGAAAGTCAGAAGGTGGGCCGGCGAATACCGGTAGTGCACGACCACGAGCGCGATCACGCCCAGCAGGGTCAAGAGGCTGCCCGCCAGCGTGTAGAGAAAGAACATGATCGATGCCCGCTGCCGCTGCGGACCTCCCCACAGCCCGATCAGGAAGAAGAGCGGAATCAGCGTGAACTCAAAAAAGATATAGAAGAGCACCACGTCGAGACTGGCGAAGAGTCCCAAGAGCCCCGTCTCGAGCGCCAGCAGAAAGGCATAGTAGAGTGGAGCCCGTTCGCTGATCGCCTCCCAGGACGACAACACGGCCGTGATCATCAGCAGGGCCGTGAGCAGGAACAGCCAGAGGGAGAGGCCGTCCAGCCCGAGTGCAAAGCGGATGTCGGGCCGTGCCAGCCAGCTCAGACCGTATGGCCCTCCCCGGGGCCCGAAGGCGAATTGCGGAGCCAGCACGCCGGTCCGGAAGGAAACAAGGAGGATCAGGCTGAACGCCATCGTGGCCAGCGTGCAGCCCAGAGCGATGCCCCGTGCAGCACTCCTGTCCAGCCGCGGCGCCAGAATCAAGACCAGGCTGCCAAGCAGAGGAAGCAGGACCGTGATCGTCAGGAGTGTCGCCATCAATCATTCCTCGTCAGCGTCGCTGTTTCCGGGGAAGACGTTCAGAACAGGAGCAAGATGAACAGCAGCACGGCCACGCCGAGCGCGGAGACCGCCGCGTAAAACTGGATCAAGCCGTTCTGATAGCCCGCCAGAAGATCCTTGCCGAGCTTGCGGGGCAGCTTGGCGATGCCAATCACAAGCGGGTCCACCAGGTAGATATCGAAGCATTCACAGATCCTGGCCAGCAACCAGGTGGCCTTGACCACAACCCAGTCGTAAACTTCGTCCACGTAGAACTTGTTGAAAGAGGCCTCGTAGAGCGGCCGGAACCGGGTGGCGAGCCGGCCGGGAACGGGGCTCTCCGCGGCGTAGAACCTGTAAGCCAGGCCGATGCCGAGCAGGCCGCCGACCGTGCTGATGAGCGCGGTGGCCAGGTCGGAACCATGCTCGCCGTGGCCCAGCAATTCCCATCCAAACGTCTTTTGCAGATGATGCTCGAACAGGTGCGTCGGCCCGAAGACGATACCGGCCAGCAGCGCGCACACGGCCAGGATCAGCAGCGGATAGGTCATGATCCGGGGCGACTCCTCGCCCACGTGGCCGTGGTCGTGGCCGTGATCGTGCCCGTGTGTTTCGTCCTGGCCCGCCCCGTGCGGCTCATGGTCGCCGTGTCCGGAGCCCGGCTCCGTCCGCGGAGCCTCCGGATCATCCGGGCTGGGCAGCTTCTCGGGTCCCCAGAAGGTCATGAAGTAGGCTCGCGCTGTGTAGAAGGCCGTCATCAAGACGGTCACGATGGCCACCCAGTAGATCAGCAGGTAAACCCATCCCCACCCTTGCCCCGCGGCGGAATGCGAGGCCGACTTGAGCGCCAGGAGTATCTCGTCCTTGCTGAAGAAGCCGGCGAAGGGGAAGATGCCGGCGAGCGCCAGACCGCCGACGGCAAAGGTCAGGTGGGTGAAAGGCAGCCGGCGCCGCAAGCCTCCGAATCGTCGCATGTCAATGACGTCGCCCATCGCGTGCATCACGCTGCCGGAGGCCAGGAAGAGCAGGGCCTTGAAGAACGCGTGCGTGAACAGGTGGAACATCGCGGCCACCACGGCAAGCTGCGCCACATCGCTCACGCCCGCCCCCAGGCCCATGAACATATAGCCAAGCTGGCTGACCGTCGAGTACGCCATGACCCGCTTGAGGTCGTTCTGCGTCAGGGCGATCGAGGCCGACAGCAGCGCGGTGGCACAGCCAGTGACCGCGATCAGCACCTGGACCCCCGGTGCCAGGGCGATAAGCGGCATCGACCGGGCGATCAGGTACACGCCCGCGGTGACCATCGTGGCGGCATGGATCAGGGCCGAGACCGGCGTCGGACCTTCCATCGCGTCGGGCAACCAGACATAAAGAGGAATCTGTGCACTCTTGGCCGTGGCGGCCCAGAACAAGAGCAGCGGGATGCCAAGCTTGGCCCCCCCCGGCAGGGCGGCCAGGGTCGATTCATTGAGGATGTTCCCGTAGCTGAGGTCATGGCCGGGAACCACGGCCCAGAGCCAGAAGATGGCCAGCGCAAAGCCGAAGTCGCCGATCCGGTTGACCAGGAACGCCTTCAGCGCCGCCGTCGCGGCTGCCGGCCGCGTGTGCCAGTAGCCGATCAGCAAGTAGCTGCAAACCCCCACGCCTTCCCAAAAGGCATAGGTGAGCAGATAGTTATTCGACAGTACAAGTCCCGTCATCGAGAAGACGAACAGACCGATCAGGGCGAAGAACCGGGGATAGCCAGGATCTCCGGCCATGTAGCCCACGGCGAAGACGGCCACCAGCGACGAGACGAATGTGACCATCGAGAGCATCATCGTCGTCAGCCCGTCGACCCGGAGCTCGATGGGGACCTCGAGGTTGCTGATCGACAGCCACCGTCCCGCCACCGTTGTCGCCTCGGGGTTTGTCGAGAAGAGCGCGCCACAGGAAACGAGAAATGCCAGCACAATGCCCGCCACGACCGGAACATGGGAACTCGACCGCAGCCGGCGGGCACCGAGCGCGGCGATGAGCGCTCCCAAGAGCGGCAAGCATGGGATCATCCAGACAATCGGCACGAAGAAACCGGACACGTCGCCGCTCCTTTACTTTCGCCGCTCCAGCCACGGCTGCACCGGGTGGGCTGGCTCGATGCCCGCGGGAGTCAGGATGGGATACGACTCGGGCCCGGGAACCGGCTCGATCGGCTCGGCCTCGGACTCCTCCTGGGATGGCGAGGTCGCGGGCACGCCTTCTTCTCTGATGTCTTGCCAGAGCGTCACGTCGAGCGAGGAACGCCGGTTGTAAAGGACCACGACGAGCGCCAGGGCAATCGACGCCTCGCACGCCGCCACGGTGAGAATCACGATCGTGAACACCTGGCCTGTCAGGTTGCCGTGATAGCGCCCGAACGCGATCAAGGTCAGCGCCGTTCCCTGAAGCATCATCTCGGCCGACAGGAACATCACGATCAGGTTCCGCCGCGAAAGGAACCCGAGCATCCCCAGGGTGAACAAGGCTGCGCCCACGAGCAGGTAGTTTCTCAGAAGGTCGAGCGTGAACGCGTCAATCATGGTTTATCTCGAAGAGAACGGGATCGGAAAATACGGCGGATCGGGGCCGCCGCGGCGCCATGGCTCATCAGGTTTTCAGGGTCGCGGCGCCCGCCCTCCCCAGCATCCTGCTGTGGGCCCGCGCCCGGACGGATCGGACGCTTGGGACCGGTGATCGCGACCGCCGCGACCAGGGCGACGAACAGCAGCGTGCCGGCAAGCTCCACGGTCACCAAGTGATCCGAGTAGAGAGACTCGCCAAGTCCGGCGACGTCGGGTTTCTCGGCCCCGCCGGCATCGCGCATGGCCGATGTCTGCCGCTGGGCGTGCGCAAGGGCTATGGCCGCGGGATGCTGTTCATTCAGTTGGTAGAACTCGATGAAGTTTCTCCCCCGGACCAGGCTATTCTCGGCGCGTTGCTGGCCGTTGCCTTCGGAGGTCGCAACGGCCTGCTGGGGATGGAGCGGACCCAGAATGTAGAGGAGGCTCCAGAACAGCAGGAAGCAGGTGAACGTGGCGCTCCCCGGAGCGCGGGCGGCGCGGTCGTACAGGGCTTTCCCTTCCATCTGGGCCAGCATGATGACGAACAGGAAGGTGACGATGATTGCCCCGGCGTACACGATCACGGTTCCGGCCGCAAGGAACTGGGCCCCGGCCAGCAGGAACAGTCCGGCCGTGGACAGCACCACCGAGGCGAACCAGAGAGCACTATAGATCGGGTTGCGGCTCGTCACAGTCAGCAGCCCGCCAACGATGGCGCCGATGCTGAAGAGGTAGAAGAAGAGCCCGGCGAGAAACGGGCTGGGAGGGCTGAAGAAGGTGAGGAAGCCGAGCAGGGCCAGACTCGCCAGCACCGCGCCGCGGGCATGCACGTTTCGCGATCTCGTCGCGCCATGGCGATGGGGCAGCAAGAGGTAGCTGCCCTCCGCTCCCAGCAGGATGACCAGGGTGGCAAAAACTTGGTCGGTGGACATGGCGGTTGACGATTCCAGGTTGGGAGGCTGTCGGTCGGTACAGGCCCGTCGATCCACGCCGATCGGCCAAGGCGGACGTTCGGCAGCCCGGCGAGGGCCTCTGCACTGTATCAGTCGATCAGTCAAGCGGTGAAGGAAGCATCTTGGTTTCCGGGGCGGGCCCAGGAGGGGGGGCCGCGTACTTCATGGGCTCGGCATCCTTGGTGGCGTCGAAGACCGAGAGCAGCTTGGTCTTGTCGAAAATCATCTGCTCGCGAGACAGCCCGGTCAAGTCATAAAGCCCGGTCAGCTCGATGGCCTCCACCGGACAGGCCTCCTCGCACATGCCGCAGTAGATGCACCGGAGCTCGTCAATGACGAAGCTCTCGGGATATTTTTCCCGATCGGGCCACGATGCCGGGGCCGACGCCCCGACGATGTCGATACAGTGCGCCGGGCAAGCCGTGGCGCAGAGCATGCAGGCCACGCACTTGATCCGGTCGTGCTCGTCCTTGTTGAGCCGGTGCACACCCCTGTAATTCGGACTCGGGACGTGCTGTTCCTCGGGATACTGCATGGTGATCGCCTTCTTCTGGAAGGCTACGCCAACCGCGTGCCGCGCCGTCACACCCAGTCCCGCGGCAATCTGCGGCAAGAAGAACCGCTCGGCCAGCGTGAGCTTCGGCGGCTCGATTCGCATCAGTTTCGGGTCGTCGGCTCGCACCTGTCGGACTCCTTGGGAAACTCGTTTTCGCGGGCTCTCAAGAATTCTCTATCTTGATGAGTAGATCAGTTGCACGATCGCCGCCGTGGCCACCAGGTTCACCAGTGCCAGCGGTATGAGCGACTTCCAGGCCAGATCCATGAGCTGGTCGTAGCGGAACCGGGGCAAGGTCCACCGCACCCACATGATGAAGAGGATCATCAGGGCGACCTTGAACAGCAGTACCATCACCTTGAACACCGCGCTTACGAACCCGGCCTGGTTCTGATCGAGCACGAAGGGAAGGTCCCAGCCGCCGAAGAACAGGATGACCGTCAGGTAACTCACGGTGATGACATGCAGGTATTCGCCCAGGAAGAACATACCGAACTTCATGGCCGAATACTCGGTGTGATAACCGCCGACCAGCTCCTGCTCGGACTCGGGCAGGTCGAAGGGCAGCCTGTTGGTCTCTGCAAAGGCGCTGACCAGAAAGAGCAAGAACCCGATCGGCTGCACGAACACGCCCCACACCCTGCGGTCCTGCCAGTTGACGATCTGGTTCAGATCGAGCGATCCGGCGATCAGGACCATTCCCAGGATCGACATTGCCAGGGGGATCTCATAGCTGATGAGCTGGGCGCTCGAGCGCAGGGCACCGATGAAGGCGTACTTGTTGTTCGAGGCCCAGCCGGCAAGGATGATTCCATAGACGGCCAGGCTGCCGATCGCGAAGACGTAGAGGATGCCGATATTGATGTTGGGTGCGATCTGGAAATCCATGATCTGGTCGGGGCCGACCGGTCCGAACGGAACGACCGCGAAGCCGATCATGGCGGCGACGATCGCGATCACCGGCGCCAGCATGTACAACGGCCTGGACACGTAGCCCGGGATCACGTCCTCCTTGAGCACCATCTTGGCTCCGTCGGCCAGCGGTTGGAGCAGTCCGAACGGGATGCCCAGCTCCTTGCCCGCCCGGTTCGGACCGACCCGGTCCTGCGCGTAGGCCGCGACCTTGCGCTCGACGTAGATCAGGTACGCCACCGTGCCCAGGGCGATGCTGACCACCACGAGGATCTTCAGCACGATGCCGATCGCCACCCAAAGCATGAGATCAATCCTTCCCGGGAACAGGCTCGGCGACCAATTCTTTCAATCTGACGTCAGCACTCAACGGCACATTATCTTACCAGGCGTGTTATCCCGATCCAGCGCCCTAGCGTCCCGTCAACCTTCGATTGAAGGGTAAACAGGACCGACGGCAGAATGGCCACGACAAGTCTCCAAAGCAGAGTAAGATGAGGAGGAAGATTACGATTAGGAAGAGGATTAAGAGCACGATCAAGATTCAGAGTTGGACCTCATGCACTCGCCCAAAGAATGCTGAAAGGCCTGCTCTACCTCGCGCTCCTGCTCCTGCTCTTAGTCTTCTTCCTGATCTTACTCTTCATCTTTCTCTTATGTGCGAGCCGCTTGTCAACCCGCCAATCGAAGATTGACGGGCCACTAGCGCGAGCGGGCTGCTCCCTCGGGCACGTACCACGAATCGGTGAAGGCCACGGCGCGGGCTGCTCCATCGGCGGATGCCGATGAACCCAGCAGAGTTCCCAGTACCGGGACAGTTCCCCCGCTGGCGACGGCAAACGCCGGAACCGCCTCGGCCAGCTCGGCCAGGACCTCGCCCGAGCGAATCGGGCCGCCCGGACGGTGCAGCAGGATGGCGAGCAGGTCGAGGTCCGGCAGCGCGCCCTCGCGCGGAGGCAGAGCGGCCCCGGCGTACTGCAGCCGCCCGTCCGCGTTGACGTAGCAGCCAGCCTTCTCGGCGAACGTCGCCCCGGCCAGCACCACGTCGGCCAGGTGGGCCAGCGGCGTCACGTTCGTATCCTGAAGTACCAGGAAGCCGACCCGTGACCGCAGCTCGCGGCTGGCGGCCTCATCGATCCAGGGATCGATCGAGTCCGACGCCACGTACAGCCCCTGGAACTCGCCGGCCGCAACCCTCCGCGACAGCTCCTCGAAGGTGATGACGGCTCCCTGAAAGTGGCTCAGGATTGCCTCCACACCTTGGCGGTCGGGGCACTTCTCGGCATGGATCGTGAACGGTCGCGAGACAACGAAGCTGGTGTCGCCCGTTCTCCCCTTCGTCTGGTCGGGCCTGATGGTGACATCCGAGCCGCGCGAGGGGACCGGCCCCAGCGCCAGCACGTTGGCCGGGTTCAGCCCCTTGATGTAGCGAGCCATCAGGTAGGCCTCCTCGACCGTCAAGAACGGCGAGAGGACCCCGGCCACGTGACCGCCCCGCTCCAGAACCTGACGGAGACCGCGGTCCACCGCGGTCATCGCCTCATCGACCGGCACCTCTTGGAGATCGTCGTTCTGCCGCACGTACATCGCGGCCAGCAGCCCCGAGTCATTGGCGGCCTTGTAGCTGTACCGGCCCTCGTCGCACATCCAGTAATCGTTGACGTGCGGATTGGACCTCGGCTTGAACCGCCAGAGCCGCCCCTTGTTCTCCTCGGCGCTGATGTTGCAGCCGGTCGAGCAGCGAGTGCAGACCGAGTCGTGCTTGGAGAGGAACCAGACGCGCTGCTTGTGCAAGAAGTCCTTGTCCAGGAGCGCCCCGACCGGGCAGATATCGACGACGTTACCGGCCAGCGGGTTGGCGTCCAGGGTATGGCCAGGGAAGACGGCGATCTCGGCATGGTTACCCCTGCGCATCACCTCGAGCTCGCCGGTCCGGGTGATCTCGCGCGTGAACCGCACACACCGCGTGCACATGATGCAGCGGTCCTGGTTGAGCTGGATCAGGTCCGAGACATCCTTGCGCGGGTTGACCAGCCGCTCCTCCACGAACCGGTGGCTGGCCTGGCCGTAATGATAGCTATAGTCTTGCAGTCCACATTCCCCGGCCTGGTCGCAGACGGGGCAGTCGAGCGGATGGTTCAGCAGCAAGTACTCCATGATCATCCGCTGGTGTTCCTTCACCTTGGGGCTGTTGGTCACCAGGACTGTCTGGTCCTTCGCGGGTGTCTGGCAGCCCGGGACGAGCCTGGGCATCATCTTGATCTCGCCCGTCTTGGGGTCCTTGGTGCCCGTTTCGATCTCGCACATCCGGCAGTTGGCCACGACCGACAGGGCCGGGTGCCAGCAATAGTAGGGAACGTCGATCCCGACGCGCTTGGCCATCTGGATCGCGTTGAGCTTCTCCCCTTCGGGGATCGGATACTCGCTGCCGTTGATGATGATGGTCGCCATCGTGTTTCCTGTTCCCCCGGGAAGTTCAGACCGGGCCGATGCCCGGCGCCTGCCGCGAGCTGGCCGGCGCCGTCAGCAGGCCGTTGAGAATCGGCAGCCGGGCGCGACCGTCGTCGGCCTGCCTGCCCTGGGCGATGTCCTCTTGCAGTCGGCTGACTTCGTGAGCCGGTGACTGGTGGGTGCGGATGTGGTCTTCGAGCTCGCCACGGAACTTGGCGATGGCGTTCTTGATCGGCCAGGCGGCGCCGTCGGCCAGGCCGCAGATCGTCGTGCCGGGCATGATGCCCAGGTTGTTGGCCAGATTGAGCATGAGATCGAGGTCCTCGAGCCGCCCGCCCCCCGACCGGATCCGCTGGATCATCTTGTTCAGCCAGCCCGTGCCCTCACGACAGGGCGTGCACTGCCCGCAGCTCTCGTGGGCGAAGAAGCGGCAGGTGTTGTACAGGTAATCGATGATCCGGGTCCGGTCGTCGAGCACGGTGACCGCGGCCGTTCCCAGGCCCAGGCAGCCGGGCTTGCGCAGGCTCTCGAAGTCGAGCGGCGTGTCCAGCTCGTTGGCCGAGAGCAACCCCATGCTGATCCCGCCGGGCACCGCGGCCTTGGCCTTCCGCCCCTTCCAGACGCCTCCGCCGTGCCCCTCGATGAGCGCACGACAGGTGATGCCCAGGGGCAGCTCGACGCAGACCTGGCGGTTCACGTGGCCCGAGATCGTGTACAGTTTAGGCCCGTAGCTCTTGGGCGTGCCGATCGATTTGAACCAGGTCGCGCCACGTTCCAGGATGTGCGGGACGCAGCAGAGCGTCTCGACGTTGTTCACAACCGTCGGTTTGCGAAAGGCGCCCTCGATGGCCGGGAACGGCGGCTTGATGCGGGGCCAGCCGCGCTTGCCTTCGAGGCTCTCGATGAGACCGGTCTCCTCGCCGCAGATGTAGGCCCCCGCGCCGCGGTGAACCCAGACGTCCAGGTTGTAGCCCGAGCCGTAGATGTTCTTGCCCAGGTGGCCGGCGGCGCGGGCCTCCTCGAGTGCCGCCTCGAGGATACGGTAGGCCCGGATATACTCGAAACGAAGGTAGATGTAGGCGGTGCTCGCCCGGGTGGCGAAGCACGCGATCAGGATGCCCTCGAGCAACTGGTGGGGGTCGCGCTCCATCAAGAGGCGGTTGTTGAAGGTCGCCGGCTCGCTCTCGTCGGCGTTGACGCACATCAGCGTTTCTTTCCGCTCCTTGGGAAGAAACGTCCACTTCAAGCCGCACGGGAAGCCGGCGCCGCCGCGGCCCCGGAGCTCGGAATCCTTGACCAGGTTGACGACCGCGTCGGGCGCCATCGTCGTGAGAGCCTTGCGGGCCGCCTGGTAGCCGCCGCGCGATTCATAAACCTTCAGCGTATGGCTGTCGGCGACGTTCCAGTTGCGGCTCAAGACGGGTTCAAATGTGGACACTTTCCACCCCTCGCTGGGTATCAACCTTGGTTCGATCAGAATTCAATGCACCTGGCTCGACTTTCCCAATAGGATTTGCTTGTAGATATTGAAGGTTTCTTCGTTCATGTCGATTTGATGCCCCATGATGTCGCAGGCAACGTCGAATGGCTCGTTGTGGTAAAACACGTCGATCTTGATTTCAGGTTCCGCGGATTCGATTTCCCTCCGAAGGGAAACCGCCATCCTCATTGCCTTGTTCTTGGAAACGCCGTGGAATACGGTGAGGCACTCTCTAACAACGAGCCAGTAGTCCTTTTTTTCGTCAGCGGTCATCATGGCAAGGCACCCTTATCTTGAAGAGCGTTCAGAATCTCCAATGCTCTCGGTGTATGGAAGCTGACCTGATCGGATGCTTGAACGACTTTCCTGTTCACCCAGGCTCGCGATAGTGGACCCGCAACGACATCATACCAGGGTATTTCTCCTCCCCGGCAGTGATCTTCGCCTCTGGGATAGCCACGGAAGTGCTCGACCAGAGACCAGTAGTCATCATCACTCTCCGTGCCTCGGACAAACCACGCGCATTCCAAACGGGAGATCACATCGGCTCTTCCGTTTTTTGGTGCGAGCATCCCGGGATTTGTGGGCCTTCTTACTGGGCGAGGGCCGTTTTCCCCGGCATTCGCACTTATCCCCGGAAGATCCATCACATCCCTCGGCATCACGAAGTACACGACGGCGGGTCGTGTACCAGGGAACCGTCGCTTCGGCAAAGTCGCCGCCCATTTCTGAGCTTGGTGCAACGACGACGTGGTATAGAACCCGGGACCGAAATCATGTGCTCGCCGGATGGCCGGATGGTTCAGATTGATGCCCTCCAAGACAGATGCGACATGCACATCAACAGTACCGTGGTAGAGCCGAAGCTCTTGGTTCGTCCATGGCATCCTTTTCTTCCTCTCAAATGCCTCGGTACTCCGGTTCCTCGGCCGGTGCGGAATCTTGAAGATTCAGGCGACACAAGCTCAGGTCAAGGGACCCCGCCTTAGCTCCTCGATCATCGCATCCACCGACGCCTCATCGAGCGGCCCGAAGACCCGGCCGTCGTCGGCCAGGGCCGCCGGGGCGTAATCGCAGATTCCCAGGCATTCGGCGTACTCGAGGGTGAGCTTGCCATCGCCGGTCGTTGCTCCCGGCTCGATGCCCAGCCGCTTGCAGGCGTGCTCCAGCAGCTCGTCGCCGCCGCGCAGCATGCACGAGAGCGATCGGCAGATCCAGACCCGAACGTCGCCGATCGGCGCCTGGGGGAAGAAGCCGTAGAAGCTCATCGTGTCATGCACCTCGGCAGGCGTGATCTCCAGCAGCTCGGCGATCTCGGCCATCGCCTGATGAGGCACGCACCGCAGGTGCTCTTGAACCATGTGAAGCGCCGGCAGGGTCACCGCGCGCTTGCTGGGATACCTCGGGAAAAGTGCGGTGATCTTCTGCCTGAGCGGCTCGCTCAAGATCGGAATGCGCGCCCTGGGGGTTGTTGTCACGTCGACTGGCATCGCACGATGGTCCTTGGTTCTGGTCTCATCTCGAGCGGTGGCGGCAAGCTCGGAATATCGGCAATCGTCTCCCGTGCGGTTGCGTTCGTCGCGGCTTAGCGGTCGAGCTCCGCCGCGATGATGTTCAGGCTTCCCAGCACGGCCACCACGTCGGCGAGCAGGTGGTCCTTGATGATGTGCGGGAAAATCGCAAAGTGGATGAACGACGGTGGCCGCGTGCGGACCCGCCAGGCGAACTCGCCGCCGTCGGCCACCAGGTAGTAGCCGAGCTCGCCGTTGGAGCTCTCGATCGAGGCGTACACTTCGTCGCGCGGAGTCTCGAACCCCCGGTTGGGCATGATCAGCTCGAAGTGCTGGATCAGCCCCTCCATGCTGTTGTACGTGGTCAGCTTGTCGGGCAGGGGAAGCTTCTCGGCAAGCGGCACGTTGACCGGTCCGGAGGGAAGCTTGCGCACTGCCTGGTCAATGATCTTGTGGCTCTGCCGCATTTCCTCCATGCGGACGATGAACCGGGCCCAGCAATCGCCTTCCTCGGTGAAAGGGACCTGGAAGTCGAAGTCGGGATAAGCCAGGTAGGGCTCGTCCTTGCGGATGTCGTAGGTCACGCCGCTGGCCCGCGCGATCGGCCCGGTGCAAGAGAGCGCAATCGCGTCTTGCTTGCTCAGCCGGCCCACGCCCCGCAGCCGGTCCAGGAATATCCGGTTGCGGAAGAGCAGTTTTTCGACATCGGCATAGACGTTCTGAAAACTCGCCTGAAACTTGGCGATCCGGTCGAGCACGCGATCATTGAAGTCCTGCAACAGGCCGCCGACCCGGGTGTATCCCGGATGGTACCGGTAGCCCGACATTTCCTCGTAGATGTCGTTGATCTGCTCGCGCAGGTTGAAGGCGTAGAGGAAGGCGGTGAAGGCCCCCAGGTCGAGCGCCGCGGCACCCGTGCAGAGCAGATGGTCGCTGATCCGCGCGAGCTCCGAGATGATCACCCGGATGTACTTGCACCGCGGGGTCGGATCGATATCCAGCAGCTTCTCGACGGCGCCATGCCAGGCGACCTCGTTGAGCGGCGGGCTGATGTAGTTCTTGCGGTCGGCTACCGTCACGTACTGGTTAAAGTTGAGATGCTCGCCGAGCTTCTCGAACCCCGAGTGCAGGTAACCGATATCGGGCGTCGCCTTGATGATCCGCTCGCCGTCGAGCTCGAGAATCAGGCGCAAGGTTGTGTGTGTCGCGGGATGTTGCGGGCCGAAGTTGAGGGTCCATGTGGCCTGCTTGGCCTCGGCTTCGGTTCCCGGCTCGTCGAGCAAGTTGGCCGACATCACTTCAAGACCTTTCTAGTCTTGAGCGGCTCGGAATAGTGGCGAGTGGCGAGAGAAGAAAAGACCAGTTTCAATCCGCTCCCGGCGATGAAGCCGGGAGGAACGCCCAGGGTGAGGACCACACTCCACTCATCACTCGCCACTATTCCGAGCCGCTCACGACTCCTCTCGCGTCAGCCGCGGGAAGTTGTGTCGCTCGCCGCGTCCCCGCAAGGGGTAATCCTTACGCAGGGGGTAGGCAGTGAATTCGTCAGGCATCAGGATTCGCCGCAGGTCGGGGTGGCCGTGGAAGCGGATGCCGAACATGTCGAACACCTCGCGCTCCATCCAGACGGCACCGCGCCATAGGGGCACGGCGGAGGGGAGCAACGGATCGGGGTCGTCGGCGCCCACCTTCACGACCAGTCGCTCGGCCGTCTCGAGATTCCGGAGCACGTAATGCACCTCGAAGCGGGAACGCGTGCGCCCCGGATAACCGAGGTAGTCGGTCGCGCCCAGCTCGGCGAGCAGTCCGAAGCCGCATCGGTCCTTGAGAACCGTCAGCAGGTCGATCAGTCTGGACGCGGGCACGAAGAGGCGAAGGTTGTCGCGGAACTGCGACGTCGTGAAGACCCCATCGCCGAACACCTCGGAGAGTGTCGCCAGGGTCGAGGCATGCGGCTCTGTCGTCGTGCTCATCAAGCGAGTTTCCCTCGATCGGGGCAGTCGGCGCTTCGGGCAGAGGCCAGCGGGTGCGTCTATCGGGTCTCTTCGACGCCAAGTCGGGCCGGGCCGCCGGGCAGGCGATAACCGAACCGGTCCTCGTCGCCCCGCTCCTGGGATATCGCATAACCCGCGGGGGCGTTCCTTTTCTCCTCGAGGAACTTCTGACGCTCGTCCATCTCGGGCAGACCGGTACCGAACAACGAGCCCCCCTTCTGGATCTTTGCCTGAAGATCCATGAGGGCCCGCAGAATTTGCTCGGGCCGGGGCGGGCAGCCGGGAATGTAAACGTCCACCGGCATGAACCGATCGACGCCCTGGACCACGGCGTACGTGTCGAATACGCCGCCCGTCGAGGCACACGCGCCCATGCTGATGCACCACTTGGGTTCGGGCATTTGAAGCCAGATCCGCTGGAGAACGGGCATCATCTTCATGGCAACCCGCCCGGCCACGATCATCAGGTCGCACTGGCGCGGGCTGAACCGCATCACTTCGGCGCCGAACCGCGCAATGTCGAACCGGCTGGCGCCGACGGCCATCAATTCGATCCCGCAGCAAGCCGTGGCGAAGGGCATCGGCCAGAGGCTGTATTTCCGGCACCAGTTCACCACTGCATCGGCCGTGGTCAGGATCGTGTTCTCGGGCACATCGACCGCACTGGCCGGCTTCACCGTCAGGTTGGAACCGGGGCCCGAGGCCCCCGGCCGCAGGACTCTCGTACGATCGCTCGAACCTAACGCCATTCGAAAACCCCCTTCTTCCACGCGTACGCCAGCGCCGCCGCCAGGATCACGATGAAGAGCTGAATTTCCCAAAAGACCAGGGAACGAAATTCCGCGGGAACGCCCGCCGGTCCCACCGCGCTTCCAGCCGGCGCCGAGGTTGCGGTCGGCACGCCGCCGCTCCACTGCGCCACGGCCCAAGGATAAAGAAAGAGGAGCTCGACGTCGAACAGCAAGAATACGATTGCAATCAGATAATAGCGGACATCAAACCGCTGCCTGGCATCACCGAACGGGTTCATGCCCGACTCATAGGGCATCTGCTTGACCTTGGTACGCTTGTGAGGACCGAGCACGGCGCTGGCGATCATCATGCTCAGCGCGATCGCGACAGCCACGAGCAGAAATAGGAAGATCGGCGTGAATTCCGTGCTCATCGCTTGGGAAAACTCCCCCAGTGCTGCAAAAGGATCGTGATCGTGAAGGGTTTCACAAAGTCGAGCCCAAAAAAACCAGCGCTCTGCCGGGCACCGCGACCAGGACTATATCAGCATGCTGCCAGGAGACGAAAGTTCAACAGTTCACGAACGAGACGCCCTAGCAGACAATGCCGGAATCTTGGCTCTGGGTCAAGGATCTTGATTCATCTCATTGTAGGGAGCAAATCCTTGGCGTCAACGAGCGAGCGGTTCAGCCCTGGTAGCTCGTAGCTGTCAGCCAAGAGAGGATGCAAGCGAACGTGCGTTGAGGAGAGATCTAGGGAGCCTCAGGATCTTCCGATCACCCGATCGTCAGGGAGGTGGAGAGCTTGACGAATCCAATCCGGGACCGCGTGGCCGAGGTCCAATCCGAGACCGATCGGGCCGCGCGGAGCGAACCAGAATCCGGGAGGGCGTGGCGCCATCGCCAGAACCGGTCGAGGCGCGCGAACCCCTCAGTGGCGAGGGAGGCGGCCCGAGGGACGAATCCGCACCGGAGCGGGCCGATCGAGCGCGGGAGCGCGTCGTGTCAGAGGCCGCGGGCGGCGGTGGGGCCAGGAGATCTCGGTCCTTCGCTCCCGTTGCGTCCTCGGACCTGGTGGCGCGTCCCTCGCGCCTGGTCGAACGTGTCCCTGGTTGTGCACCCGGCACGCCCCGGGGAGAAGCAAGTTCTCGACCGGCCCGGCTCCGCGCGCGGTTGTAGTTGCGGAAGATCTCGGCGCGTTTCTTGGGGTCTTTCTCCCGCAAGTACTCGAAGTACAACTGGTTGACACTTGCCTGGTTGGCCTCGAATTGCTGGTCCGCCACCTTGTTGGGCTGGTAGATGCGGCCGAACTCACGGTCGTAAGCCCGATTGGCCTGAAAATAAGGTGTGCCCGTGCCCGCGCCTCCCGCCCGCGCCCCGGCTGCGCTGGTTTGCAGCGAGTTGAGGTAATTCTCAAATTGATTGGCGCCGCGAACGCCTCTGGCCAGCCCGTTGTTATAGTAGCCGTAGTCCATCGGTCCTGGGGCAACCGGAGTGACGAACGGGGCATACTGCTGGTTGTACGGTAGGAACGGATCCGGACCAAACCCCTGGCCCCGGGCGGCCGTCGCCAGGAGCCCCCCGAGCAAGAGCGGCAGCACTGTATTTCTCAGCACGGTCGATTGGCTCGACCCGGACGATGAGTTCCGAGACCGAATCATGTCTGCGCTCTCCGTCCCTTGTGTGCCTGTCGTCGCCGGCCGCTTGACCGGACCGGGACGACGGATCATTGCCATTGCTGAAACCCGGATCACGGCACGCCGGCTTCTCGAGTCGCCCACGCATCCCCGACCGGCCCTGAACTTCTTGCTCCTCCATCTTCAACAATCGTATCACCTAGATCGGCCGGCGTCACGCCGGAATATCAACTGTCAAGGGCAATTCCTCGACTTCAGGTCATGATCGGTCGGATTGTGACGACCGGCCCGCGGTCAGCGGGCGACGATAAGACAGTCGAGGTGCCTGCGCCGGCCGGGAAGAATTTTCCGGAGCAGGGCTCGCCCCGATTGGTGGAATCTTGCTCCCGATCGGCTATGATGATTGATCTGCCAGGCACCGGTCGATCGGCCATTGTGCTTGCGCTTGAACCCTGGCGAGCAAAAGGAGAGGGGCGACATGATCGGTGCGAGTCTCCTGCTGGTTCTGCAACTCGTGGCTCAATCGTCGACCTCGGGGAATCCGCAAATCCTGCTCGAGCAGCTCGGTGCGACTCGCTATGCCGACCGCGAGGCGGCGGCCAGGGCGCTTGAGAAACTCGGCCGTGAGGCGATTCCGGTACTGCAAAGCGCACGCGACTCGCGCGACATGGAAATCCGCACGCGGGCTGCCGCACTCTTGCAGAAGATCGAAGGATCGCTGCTAACCATGCCGACCATGGTCTGGCTCAACTTCAAGGACGCCCCCCTGGCCGATGTCGTCCAGGCCTTGGGCCGGCAAACAGGCATGAAGGTCTCCCTCTTCCCGGAAAACCTGCCCCGATGGAAGCAGGAGCGCCTCAGCCTTCAAGAGGCACAGCCGCTTCCGTTCTGGAAGGCCGTCGATCGGCTCTGTGCCGCGGCCGCGCTGCAGAATGACCTCGAGCTGCGCGGCTTCTCGACCCGCAACCAACCGACGCTCGTCCTGACCGACCGGATCACTCGCCCCGTTCATCCAACTTCCGACCACGGCCCGTTCCGGGTCAGCCTGGTGGGGCTGGAATTCCAGCGTCACGTGGGGTTTGCCGTGGTGATGCCGCGGGTGCGTGGCAATCCCGGCCAGGCAGAGCATCCGGCGGCCAGGCAAGACCTGGCCCCACCTCAGCCCAGGCCCGTCACGAGCGTCCAGTGTTCGGTTCAGCTCCAGGTCACGGCAGAGCCCCGCCTGACTGTCAGTCAAACCGGTTCCTTACAAATCCTCGAGGCGCGTGACGACCAGGGTAACTCGTTGCGGATGGAAAACCCCGGGACATCGGTGGTCACCCGCAACGCGGATTATCTGGGAGGCTCCTGCAGCTCGGTAGTGTACGTCAGAACACAACTCAACCGGCCCGAGAACCCGGGTCGGACGATCAAAATCCTCCGCGGCTCGGTCCCCTTGCGGATCATGGCCCGGCAGCCTGATCCCCTGGTCGTGCCCCTGGCCACCGCGGCGGGCAAGGCGTTTGACAGCAGCGATCTCCACGTGCTGGTCCACGAGGTTCGTGCCGACCCCAACACCCATCAGCGGCAGATCGAGCTGACCGTTCGGGTGACCCGATCCGGGGGCCTTCCCGCCTCCGATGAAGAGTCGGTTTCGGATCTCGGCTCACGGTTCGATCCGCACCAGCAGAACATCGAAATCATCGACACCCGTGGTCATGTCGTTCCCTGGTTCCAGACCAGCATCGACATGGAATCTTCCCGCATCACCCTGACCATGTCCGGCCCGGCCGGCACCGAGCCCAAGGAATTGCGCTGCTACCGCCTCAGCGAAACCGCGGTGAATGTGCCGTTTTCCTTCTCGGACGTGCCAATGCCGTGACATCATGCCGTGACGTTCTTCCTCGGGTCGGATCGCTGACCGTCCGCTGCGTCAGTTCCCCTGCGTCAAAGACTGCCGGTTGGAGAACTGTCCTGCGAGGCGCATCTGGTTGCTGTCGCGGGTTTGCCGGCCGCTCAGGCCGGGCCCTGTCCATAGAGGTGCTGGACGGGGGTCTTGTGACCCCAGACAATCTGGTCGCGTGCCAGCCCGAAGGCGGCGGCGATGCCGTCGCGCTCCTGCGGGCTGGGCGTCCACCGGCCCAGCACGATCGCCACGACCCTCTGCTCGTCCAGGCCCGAGCGCTCGGCCAGTTGCCTGGCGTCGATCCCGTTCTGGGCGCACAACTGCTCAACGGTCTTGATGGCGTCGGCCATGGTCATTCACCAATTTCCGGCCGGGAAGCCCCTGGCTTCAGCACTCCCCACATCGTGTGTGGGCCCGGGATGAACGGCCGCCCCGAGTGTTGAAAGAAATAAACGACTCTTGATAACCGGGGCCATTCCCCGTACGATTGAGCCATTGGCTGGAGACACTCCCTCGGGAGCCCCGGTTCTAAAACAGCCGCCCATCCCTTCGGGGGCCCGACGCCGCGAGGCGCTCCGAAACATGGCATACGCACCGGCCACCTCGGTCCGTCACAGTACTACCCCAGGTTGGTTGGACCACACGCTGAGCGTAAACCGTGCTGGAGTCCATTACCAGACGTGTGACTCCTGGATGTGTCGAGGGTCTCAGACCCGAGCGCGGGATCGCTTTGACGCTCAACGGCGGGTTGCCGTACGATACATTGTTGCTAAGAGGACAGTCGTCGGCTTCGGCGGGATCAGGCCATTCGCAGCGCAGGTCGCCTGAGTGGACACACTATCACCGGCTTGTCGCAGCCACCCCGCACTGGTCCCTGGTCGCGCCGCACAGCCCTTCACTCCCGCAGGCGCGAGGATCAGCCGTAGCCACAAAGCCCCTGGTGCGATAGGATTCGCCCCGTGCTCGCGCGGCCTCCATGATCTCGGCCTCGCTCTTCGAATACTCCTGGACCTGCAGGATTGTCGAAATCGTGGGCTGGGTACGTTTCGGGGTGGTGCCGGTTCAGGAGTCGCTACCGTCGCCGGTTTTGCCGGGGAATAGGCCGATGTGAGGTTCAAAGTTCAGCGAACCGACCGCGCACGCGAGGACGCACACGGGCCTGCTGATACTGCGCCGGGTGACACCACGTCTTGAGAAAGGAATTGGACGCGCGATGGAACAGCAAGCCGAGGTCATCGTCGAGGAAGCCGAGGCGGCCACAAGCCAGCCGCGGAGCGTCGAGCACGAATATACCTTGAACTGGGCGCCCATCCTCAAGCACTTGGGCGCGTCGCTGCTGGTTTCGACCTACCAGGCCGGCAAGGTCGTCGTCGTCAGTCGCGGGTCCGCGCCCGATGAGCTCGACATTCGCCTGAGCTGCCATAATTTCGAGCGCGCCATGGGTGTCGCGGTCGCGCCGGGACGACTCGCCGTCGGCGCCCGGTCGCTCGTCTGGATCCTGCGCGACGCGCCGGCCGTCGCCCCCCAGCTCGATCCGCCGGGAACGCACGACGCCTGTTACCTCACACGAGCGGCCCTTTTCACCGGCGCGATCAATAGCCACGAGCTCGCCTGGGCTGATGATGAGCTGTGGGTGGTCAACACGCTCTTCTCGTGTCTCTGCACTCTGGACGACGAGCACAGCTTCGTGCCGCGCTGGCGGCCTCCGTTTGTCTCCCGGTACGCCCCCGAGGACCGGTGTCACCTCAATGCCCTTGCCATGGAGAAGGGCAAGCCGCGCTATGTCACGGTATTCGGGACCACCGACAGCCCGGGCGGCTGGCGTGCCGCAAAGGTCACGAGCGGGTGCCTGATCGACGTGCCCTCGAGCGCAGTCGTCGTCAATGGACTGGCCATGCCTCACTCCCCCCGCATCCATGGCGGGCAAGTCTGGCTGCTTGACTCGGGAAGGGGGAGGCTTGTCCTGGCCGACGTTCAGAACGGGTCCGTCGAGACGGTTGCCGAGCTGCCGGGCTACACCCGCGGCCTGGCATTTGCCGGGTCACTCGCGTTCGTGGGGCTGTCCAAGGTCCGGGAGAGCGCGACCTTCGGCGGCGTGCCGATCGCGGCCGACCGGCAGCGCTTGAAGTGCGGGGTGGCGATCGTCGACCTGATCGCCGGCAAAATGATCGGGTTGCTCGAATTTCATACGGGAATCGAGGAGCTCTTCGACGTCCATCTCGTGCCGGGCGCCCTTTCGCCATTCCTGTCGGGGCCATACCCCGACGTCGATCGGCAGGCGCCAATCTGGCTGGCGCCTCCTCCGGCCGCTGCATAAAGGGATGGGGTGCGAAGTCGGGACGCGGGCTGCGCGGGCGGGGTGCGCAGACCCGCGCACAGGGCTGGGGAGATCCGCGCACAACGCCGAATCTCGGTGGGTCTGGCGACGAGGATCGTCGTTCGACCCACCCTACGAGCTACGAGCTCGGCGATGGGGACGTAGACCGCTTCGACCGCGACGCGGCGTGATGCAATGACGTGCTGATCCGCACGATGCTCGGAGCACTGCTCGTGGCTCAGAGGTTGCCGTCCGGTCCGACCGTCATACTGTAGTTAAGGTTGGGGCTCGACTCAGGCAGGTCCCGAGTCGCCACGATGCCCGAACGCGTGGCCATACCCAGTTCCTGAATGTCGCTGTTGTCCGTCGCTCTCTGGAACCAAACCTGGCCGTTCGGCAGACGTACCATGTTCGATTCGATGTTACCGACGGGGATGACGGGCCCGAGCTTCCCGCTGGTCGAGATTCGGACGATCCCCGTCGTCCCATGGACCGTGCCCTGGAACCAGAGCTTGCCATCAGGGCCGGAGATGATGTCACTCGGAGGGGCAGGGGGATAAACGTATTTCCGGGTCGCAACGACGTTATAGTCGTAGATCTTCACGTTGCCCTTGGCCGTGATCCGCCCGATGGCATCCCTGGTGCTGGGACTGCCGTATCTGATGGGGAACCAGAGGTTGCCGTCCGAGCCTACCGTGATGTTCCCTACCGAGGCGTCATCTTCGACTTTGTTCGGCAGGGCGATTGTCTGGATCTGGCCCGCGGGCGTGATTTGCCCGATGGCGACGGTGGTGTTGCCCGTTTCCGGATCGGTCAAGTTCTCCGTGAACCAGAGGTTGCCGTCACGGCCCTCGGTGACGTACGCGGAAGTGCTGTTCGGTGAAAGCGGGAACATGGTGATCGTGCCGGTCGTCGTGATCCGGCCGATCGAATACGTGGTGACGTAGTTCGTGATATCGGTGACCTGCTGCACGAACCAGACTGCGCCGTCCGGGCCTGCGGTGATATCCGTAACCGTCGCCCAGGGGTTCGGCAGAGGAAACTGCTGGATCGTTCCGGCGGTCGTGATCCGACCGATCTCTCCTTCCTCCCCGAACCAGAGCGCACCGTCGGGCCCGGTCGTGATCACTGTCGGAGAAAAGCGCACACCCAGGTTTGGGTCGAGGGTTGTCTCTTGCGGCAGCGCGTAGAGCTTCGTCACCCCGGCGGGGGTGATTTCGCCGACCGCGGGCTGCTCGCCCATCGCGGAGCCGTTTTCCAGCGTGAGCCAGCTGCCTTCCTGCTCAGTGAACCAGAGGTTTCCGCCCGGCCCCGGCGTCAGGCCAGCGATCGTATTGAAGTTCCCGGGCACATTGAACGATGTAAAGGTTCCCGTCGGCGTGATTCGGCCAATGGCGGTATTCCCCGTGAGCCACGAGAGTCGGCTAATGTCGGTATTCCCCGTGAGCCACAGGTTCCCATCCGGCCCCGTCGTGATCGTGGTCACGATGCCGTTGCCTGGCAGGAAATTGGGCGTGGCATACTCCGAGACGACACCCGCCGTGGTGATCCGGCCCACCTCGCCGGGCACGCCCGTGAACCAGAGCGCGCCGTCCGGTCCCGCCGTGATATCTTCCAGGTTCGCTGGGGTGCCGTCCGTCCCCGGGGACGATCCGGCTGGTGGCGGGATCGCGGGCACCGCAAACTCGGACACGACACCCGCCGTGGTGATCCGGCCCACCTCGCCGGGCACGCCCGTGAACCAAAGCGCCCCATCCGGCCCCGCCGTGATCGAAGTAAGCGTCGCTGGGGTGCCCGCCGTCCCCGGTTTTGATCCAGCCGGCGGCGGTATCTCGGGTATGGGGAACTCGGTCACCACGCCCGTCGTGCTGATCCGGCCCACCTCGCCGGGCACGCCGGTGAACCACAGTGCGCCGTCCGATCCCGCCGCGATCGCGGTCGGCGTCACCGGCGTGCTTGCTGTCCCCGGTTTTGATCCTGCCGGTGGAGGGACCGCGGGCACCGCGAACTCGGTCACCACGCCCGCCGTGGTGATCCGGCCGATCACGCCAAGAATTCCCGTGAACCAAAGCGCTCCGTCCGGCCCGGCGGTGATCGCGGTGGGATCGGGCGTGGTGCCCGCCGTCCCCGCGGGCGACGCGGCCGGCGGCGGAACCGCGGGCAGGGCAAACTCGGTGAACACCCCCGCCGGTGTCATGCGCCCGATCCGGCCGGCCGCGTTCTCCGTGAACCAGAGGTTTCCGTCCGACCCCTTCGTGATCCCGTCGGGTTGCACGATCTCAACCAGAGGGATCTGGAAGTTCGTGACGGTCAGGGACAGCATGGTGCGCGGCTCGAGCCGCGGCGACTCGGAGCCTTCCATCCAGAACAGCCTATTCCGCTTGGACTTGCGGGAATCGGCCCGGCCCGTTCGCCGTTCACCATCACGCTTGCTGAAGATGGTCACATGACCTCCCTGTCCGACTTCTGGGGACCTTGTTCCAGGGTTATCGATCGGTTGCCCGACACCCTGCGTCCCCGCGGAATTGGAGCTTGCCGTCCCGGGCTTGGCTTACGGAAGCATCTCGGGGAATCGCGGTGGATGTCCCGCCGGTGGGCGCGGCCGCCGCGACTTGACGCTCGCTATCGGAAAGAGCGACCGCCAGAGTTGAGGATTCATGCAACGGACATCACGGTTGTGGAATTTCATGATCCGATATTGACGCCAATGAGGATCCCTGGGCCGGCTCCCGCAGTTTGGGTGTCGGCTGCACCACGATCGGGATCTGGGCGGAAGCGGAACTGGGGCGATTGCGACGGTCTCTCTCAGACACACCCGCTATTCATCCTTGCGCCTTTTCGGCAGCCAGAGACGAAAGGCTCTTGTTCCTGTCATTTTGACATTCCGTCCGGATCGCCGACACTGCCATTTCGGCAATCTGCTTGGTCGACGATCGTGGTCTCTTATCACAAAGTGAGTTCACAAAACGACTTAAAATCTTAGAGCTGAAATCGGCACGCCCGTTGCTACTTAGGAAAAGCGGAAGCGGAATGAAGGCTCGCATACCACGGGCCGCCACTCCGGACGCTTAACTTTACAAAAGGAGTCTTTCCATGGCAATTGAACGTTGGGACCCATTTCATGAGGCGATCAGCCTTCGCGACGCGGTGAATTCGCTGTTCCAGGACAGTTTCGTGCGGCCGGGTGGGATGCCTGTACAGAGCGGTCTCTCCGCCCTCCCGCTCGACGTGAGCGAGACGGAGAATGAGTTCGTGGTCAAGGCGTCACTGCCGGGCATCAAGCCGGACGACGTGCAGATCACGGTCCACGGCGATACCCTGACCATTCGGGGTGAATCCAAGGTGGAGGAGGACAGGAAGGGCGAGCACTGGCACTTCCGCGAGCGCCGATCCGGCGTGTTCCAGCGGTCCCTGTCCCTGTCCGCGCCGGTTGACTCAGACAAGGCCCAGGCCGAGTTCGAGCACGGCGTTCTCACGCTGACCTTGCCCAAGTCAGAATCCGCAAAGCCCCGGCAGATCAAGGTCGGCGGCGCGGCTCAAGGCCAGGTCGCGCAGCAGAAGGGCCAAAAGTGAGGTAGGAGTTCTTGACCCAGGCAACGATGACAAAGGGGGCGAGGCCGGGCAGGTCCTCGGTGGCTCGGGTGAGTCAGCGCGGGGCGGTTCGTTCGGCCTCGCCGAACCAGTCGCGGATGGAAAGGGTGAAGCCGGGAAGGACGTCGCCGCCTTCAAGATGCTCATCTTCCCCCAGAACGATCGAGTGATTTCGATCGGTGAAGACGCGAACCGTCCGGCGTTTCGGATCGACGTACCAGACCTGAAGCACCCCGGCTCGAAAGTATTCCTCGAGCTTGCGCGCCATCTCGCGCGGGGTGTTCCCCTTGCTGAGCACTTCCACGACAAGGTCGGGTACCACCGTGGGGATCTCACCGCGCTTGCGCGTTTTCTTGGGAAAGCGCTTCCAGGAGATAAAGGCGGCGTCGGGAATTCGCACAAGTCCGGGGAACAGTCGCATCATGCCGTCGGCGCCGACGAGCTTGCCGAGGTCGTGACGCTGCAGATAGTTCAGTAAGGACCCGGCGAGGAGGAGCGAAACGATAGACTCATCGAACCCCATGACTTTCTCCACCAGAACGCCGTCCACCAGCTCGCAGAGCCGGTTTGTCCGGTCGTGGACGTCGATCACATCCTGCTCGGTGGCCGTGCCGGGGGTGGGAACCAGGCGCACCCGGGAAGCGGGGATGCCGCCAAGGCGGTCAAGCAGATCGGCGACGGTCTGGTCTTGCTCGGCGATCGCACTGGCCATGGGAACTCCTTCGACACTACGATCATCGCGGGGCGGTTCGTTCAGCTTCGGCGAACCATTCGCGGATGGAAAGGGTGAAGCCGGGAAGGACGTTGCCTCCGTCGAGATATTGATCCTCCCCCAGGACCACGGAGTGATCACGACCGGTGAAGACGCGAACCTTCCGGCGTTTCGGATCGACATACCAGACCTGAAGCACCCCGGCTCGAAAGTACTCGTCGAGCTTGCGCGCCATCTCGCGCGGGGTGTTTCCCTTGCTGAGGACTTCCACGACAAGGTCGGGTATCACCGTGGGGATCTCGCCGCGCTTGCGTGTTTTCTTGGGAAAGCGCTTCCAGGAGATGAATGCGACATCGGGAATTCGCACAAGTCCGGGGAACAGTCGCATCATGCCGTCGGCGCCGACGACGGTACCGAGGTCGTTCCGGTTCAGGAAAGCGACGAGGAAGGTCGCAAGCAAGACCGAGAACCTGGATTCGTCAAACCCCATGACTTTCTCCACCAGAACGCCGTCCACCAGCTCGCAGAGCCGGTTCGTCCGGTCGTGGACGTCGATCACATCCTGCTCGGTGGCCGTGCCGGGAGTGGGAACCAGGCGCACCCGGGAAGCAGGGATGCCGCCGAGGCGGTCAAGTAGATCGGCAACGGTCTGGTCTTGCTCGGCGATCGCACTGGCCATGGGAACTCCTTCGACGCTCTCGCGATCCTGATTGTCCCGCGGCCTCAGAGTGTGGACAAGATGGGGCGATGTGCTTGATATGACTTTTAGAGGATCAGGACGAGGTTGTCGCGATGGATGACCTCGTCGTAGAGCGCCGAGCCGAGGGCCGCTCGGGCCTGGTTGGTGTGCAGGCCGCGGATGGTGCGGGCGTCGGGGGTGGCG